>CAZFWS010000001.1:0-43293 GCA_964522625.1 uncultured Candidatus Peribacteria bacterium
AAAAATATCATCACAGATAAAACCAATTTTTTGATCCCCAATAGCCATTGCTACTCATCAAAAAAGTCTACTTTTCCTGGGGTTTGGAAACACAGATAATACATCGGTAATGTAATTGATAAAACCTTTTGAAGAAGACATAATGTTGTAATTAAAATTTTCTATATCTGCATATCAACGATTTCCATCAACTCTATATACGCTCCTACTGTTTTAGTATGAGGATTAGACCCAAGGATTTCAAGTGCTGCATCCTTGTCGGGTGCTGACAATATAGAGTACCCAGCAATCTCGTTAGAACACTCCTCGATAGTATTATCACTACTCACTCGAGTATTTTTTCATACAGGATTCCCTGGATCAACAAAACTATCACTGTGTTCTGTCATCCATTCCACCCATTCCTGCATATCTTGATCCTATTGTTCCTGAGTAACATTTGACCATTTTTTAAATGCCTCAGCATTTGCCCCATAAATAAGAAGAAATTTTTTCATAATTCGTGTGATGAGAAAATATACTGAACTATTATATATAATTACTTAAAAACACCAACTACTAAATAATAGTAATTGGTGTTTTTTTGAAAATTTTATGGAGCGGGGGACGAGGTTTGAACTCGCACACCCGAGGGTTGAAGCCTCAGTACACTCACTCTTTTATGTTACCCCCGCAAAAATGTATGGTAGCACAGATATGAATGCGTGAGATAGTATATAAAAATAAGTCGTGATTGCAAGATGATTATTGCATTTTTTCTATAAAAGAGGTATACTATATCTATACTACTTATCATTACTATTATATCATGTTTGAATATCTGAAAGCACGTATTATCGAAAATATCTATTCTGGATTTTTATCTGGTCTAGAAGTCTATATTCCAAAGATTCTCTCTGCTATTGCTATACTGGGTATCGGTTTATTGGTTGCTATAGGAACCTATAGAATGGTCCTCTATATTTTTTGAAAACTCAACCTCAACTCGCTCTTAAAAAAATTTGAGATAGATATCATTGATGATGATAACAAAAAAGAGAAAAAAAATACTGAAAAAAAGATACATTTTTGAGCTAAAATAAGTAAAAAAATTAAAATAGAAGAAATTATTGCCAAGGCAATGTCCTACTATATCTTCCTGGTATTTTTTCGTTTTTCTATTGTTGCTATTGGAATCACTGAAGTAGAAAATTTTCTCCAAGACCTAATAGCCTATATTCCAAGCCTATTTATCGCGATTGTAATAGGATTCTTTGGTCTCAGATTTGCAAACTTTATCTATGATATTACCTACCATACACTCAAAATTACCAAACAAAAAACCAGCAAAATCATAGCCAGTGGTGCAAAAATAATTATATTATTTTTCACTCTTATGATTGTACTGGATTATACAAAAATTGTGGATGATTTTATTATCAATACTATATTTGTTGGGTTTATCACTACCCTCACTATTGCTGGATGACTCGCATTTGGACTGGGTTGACGAGAAGTTGCCAAAGAAATACTCGAAAGTTTTCGAAAATAATCCTGATATCAGGATTATTTTTTTATTGTGGAATTTGAAACACGGATCACCTACTATATATCTCTGAACCATCGGGTGAGGTAATAGCTGGAAAGATAATATCACATGGTCTCAGGGATGAAATAAAATCAATCGATTGATCACAGGGACAGCTCGTACATGAAGTATTTCATACAAAGGCACTTCCTCCATCATAGAGACAACTCTGATGTAAGTGTGTTTTGCTCGGGGATAATTGACAAATACGCTGTCAGGACTGGTTAGAGTCGCATATATATCCATCACTACAATCACTATTCTGAGTACATATTTGTTCAAAAAGTGGACACCCAGCGTTGGCACTATCTCAGGCAATTCCTGGACATACATCATCACAATCATTCACCCCATCTCCATCACGATCTCAACCACAACTGATTCATACCACACTCACGAGTAAAGTAGCAGAAAGTGTATTATCGTCAGTATCACTCACTACTAGTTCTATTTCATAGGTTCATATTTGAGTAAAAATATGATCGATAGTACTTCCTATACCACTATTTCCATCTCCAAAATCCCATACATACGAATATTTACCACTTCCTCATGATACGAGAGCATTCAATCCTACTTGAAGTGGACCCGCTCCATAAATAGGATCAGCCTCTATCGAAACACTGAGATCATCTTGTTGACTCTCAATAATAGGACTCGTTCATATAAAAGAGAGGGTATTATAGGTACTCCCTGTATTTCAACACTGATCGGTCACATCCAATCTCACGACCCAGTCTCAGCCAGTAGCAAAATCATAGTTATCGATATATTTTCCATATCTCTGTACTTCTTGACCCGTAGATTGGTTTAAAAATCTCCATATATATCCGTCTGGATCTAATACTCATGATGCACAGACTCCATTTACTTCTGAGCCAAAATCAAATACTGTATCATCTGTGTTTCATAAATCGACATCTGCTTCAGAACAATTCAATCACTGCGAACAGGACTCATCATATACATTAATATCTATCATGAGATTAATATTCTCTCATGAAGTATCTGTACTTCCGTCTGGAAATACAATATGGTTATGCACTTCCCCCGTGTTTCAACACTGATCTGTTACTTCTAGGATTACGACCCAGTCTCATCATGTCGCAAAATCATAGTTATCGATATATTTTCCATACCTCTGTACTTCTTGACCCGTAGATTCATTTAAAAATCTCCATACGTATCCATTGGGATCTGATACTCATGACTCGCAGACTCCGTATACTTCTGAGTCAAAATCAAATACCGTATCATCGGTACTTCATAGGTCAGTATCAGTTTCGGAACAATTCGATCACGGTGAACATGCTGCATCGTATATGTTAATATCTAACAGTAAATTTACATCGCCTCATAAAACATCACCACTTCCTCCTGGAAATGAAAGACTATTATATACTTCTCCGGTATTTCAACACCGATCCACAACCCGAAAAATAACTCTCCAGTCTCATCATGTCGCAAAATCATAATTATCTACATACCGTCCATAGCGAAATACTTCTTGCCCAGTTGATTGATTTAAAAACCTCCATATATATCCATCTGGATCTGACACTCATGATTCACAAACTCCTTGAATCTCGGATCAAAAATCAAACGTAGTCACATCTGTGTTTCATATATTTCTGATATCCCCTTCCACACAATTCGATCACTCTGAACATGTTTCATCGTATATATTAATATCTATCGCTAGATTATTTTCCTGAATATCGCGACAATTATTTGCTCTGAGAATAACATATGCTATCTGTAGAAAATCCTCCCGTGTTACCAAAGAATCCGGATAGAGTTTATTATTCTGTTTTTCAATCAATCGATATATCTGTTCATTTCAATTCGGATCAACATCTAACAGTTCATACTCGAGGGCTCGTTGAAAATCTGGATAAAATGAATATACGCTCCCATCTTCATTCCGTACTGATACATCATCCGATAAATCAGCTGTGATTTGATTATTTTCGATCTGACTCCGAATCAGATCTGCCTGTTGATTGGTTAAAATTCCTGATGCTCTCAGTACAACGGCCAGTGCTTCTTCGAGTAAAATCGTATTGTTTGGACAAAATGGTACTCATCATGATTGACTCGTTCCATCGTCACATACAGATCCTGGTTGATATCCACTCACATATCACCGATCACTCGCTCATGCAATACAATAAAAATATTGATTATTTGAATATACATCAAAAAATGGTTGAGTATTTGCATATGTCTGTATGAGATCCAAACTGACATCAGGTTGAATACATTCTTCACAACTAATCTCTGTCAAGATTCATACAAATTCCTCTCGTGTCAAAAGTGCTGTTGGATTAAAAGCACCATGTTCATCTGGGACGATCGTTCCTCCATCATATAAGAGTTGTAATTGATCCAAATATGGGTAATTTCGATCGATATCTGAAAAAATATTTTCTACCTCTAGCTGAGCAGAAAATACTTGTGTTCATAGGAACAAAAAGCTGATAACACAGAATAATAATCTTATGAACATCATGAATAAATAATTATAGAGCATACATAACAATTCCAGCAGCCACCGATACATTCAGGCTCTCTTTTTTTCATCTCATAGGTATGATAATATTTTTATCCGAGATGTCTAATAAATCTGGATGAACTCCAGTGATTTCGTTTCACATAATGAGACATATTTTTGTATCATTATGATTAAATAGTTCTCTATAATCTACGGCATCATCAGTGAGTTCCACACAATATATTTGGTATCACTGTTGTTGTATTTGTGCTACTGCTTCATTCACATCACTATAGTATTCCCATTCTATCCAGTCTTGTGCTCCCAGGGCTGTTTTTGATATATCATTTCGGGGTGGTGTCGGAGTATGTCAGGTGAGAATCATTTTTTCAAATCCTGCCCCATCACAATTACGAAAAATCGCTCCAACATTTTGCATAGAGCGGATAGAATCAAGCAATATAATTTTTGACATAAAAATAGCTACAAAAGATAATTCAATCTAATAGTAGCTATTTTATGGTCTAATGCAATGGATTATTAAGAGAAGTATTTTTTTCTTATCGTTGAATAAGGAGGATTTTTTTATGGAGAGAGTGTTGGTTTTCTTTTTTTAGGATATTTTTTCACTTTATATCAAGATTTTTTTATATTCAACAAAATTTTGTTAGCATATTCCCTAATAGCTCACACTATAGGAGGATATGTTGTTTTCGTTAAACCTGTAAGTCAAGCGCTTATAGGTGAAGAGTAGGAGATCCTATATGTATTTTGAAAAAAATATAAAAACTCTATTACTGTTTGTTTCTCTTCATCACTTAAATCTCTAAATTGATTATAATACATACCCTGTAATAAAGCAATATCCATTTTCAGTCATGTCGCTGTATTAAAACCTGTAAATACTTCTTCTAATTGATATTGAATATCTCTATCTTCTAATGCATCATAAATCTCCTGACCTGTACTGCACATGTATTTCACATCATCATAACCAATACGTATAATATATTCATCATATAATTCACATGATACGTGTTTCATAATTTGCTTCAAAATATATAATTAAATATCATAATAAATGTTATATAATTATTGTCAATACTTTCTCTCTGAAAAAATATTACTCTCTCTACCACTTTTACATTATTTTGCTATACTCTATATAATTTCTAAATACTAATCCGTACGTATATGTCAGAAGCTCTTGTTATAGCAATAATCATTTCCATTGGGATTATCTGTGGTATCGGTTTTGTATTTTTACGGATAAAAGAAAATTATAAACGTACTTTGAGTCTAACATTTTTACAGGTCACACTTCCAAAAAAAGAATCAGATAGCGATGAGCGAAAAGAAACACAAAAAGATTTTAAAGAGATGATCTCTATTATGGAGCAATTATATTCATCCCTTAAAAGTCTCTATTCAAAAAAAATACTCAAAAAAATACTCTGACAGGATACGATTAGTTTTGAATATGTTGCTCACGAATGAGAAATTCGGTTTTTTATTGTGGTGCCAAAACACTATAAACACTTGATAGAAAAACAAGTAAACGGATTTTATGCAGATGCGATTATAGAAGAAACCACTGAAATAAATATATTTAAAGGCAGATCAAAATATGCAGCGACATATATCAATACAGCCAAAGAATATTTTTTCCCGATTAAAACATACCAAAAACTCGAATCGGATCCTATTAATAATATCACCAATGCATTTTCTAAACTCGAAGAGGATGAATCAGCGGTAATACAAGTACTCCTACAGCCTATCGATGATGATTGGCAATCAAAATGTATCAAGGCATCACGTCAAATCATGCAATGAAAAAAAACCTATTTTAGTTTGAATCCTTTTAAAATTCTTCTGGGTATTTTTGAACTTTTTACCAGCTCATCAGATGACAATAATCAAAATCCACAAGATGATCACTCATCAGCCCTCACCCAAGAAAGAGCAAAAACAGTAGATGAAAAATGAGACAAAAGTGGTTTTACAGCCATTGTAAGAATCATTGCTACCGGAAATTCTCAGCATATGGTAGATACCGAACTGGTAAATATTACGTCTGCTTTTTCACAGTTTTCCTATCCTGAGTTCAATAAATTTACCACCACTCTCCGACATTCAGAAAAAAAATTGATACATAACTATATATATCGGTATTTTAAAAAGCCCATGTATCTCAAAAAAATGATTCTCAATACAGAGGAGTTGGCCTCTATATTTCACTTTCCTCATATCAGATATAATCAGACTCCTGAAATCAAGTGGCAAAATTTTAAAATCACCAAAGCTCCGAACAATATCCCAAAAGAGTGAATGCTGCTCGGGCATAATGTTCACCGATGAGTCAAAAAAGAAATCCGTATAAAAAATGAAGATCGATTCCGACACTTTTATGTTATCGGACAGACTGGTACTGGTAAATCGAGTATCATGCAGGTGATGGCCAGACAGGATTTAGCAAATGGAAATGGTCTCTGTATTATGGATCCTCATGGTGATCTGGCAAAAGATCTCCTCCCCTTTATTCCCCGAGAGCGAGCAGATGATGTGATCATATTTGATCCCTCTGATACCGATCGACCACTTGGGCTTAATCTGCTCGAAGCCAAAAATCCAGAGGATCATGATATGGTCGCACTCAATGCTATGAATATCATGATTAAACTCTTTTGAAGTGAGATCTTTGGTCCGCGAATTCAGGACTATTTTCGAAATGGGGTGATGACATTGATGGCACATCCAGAATGATGAGCTTTGACTGATATTGTCCGCTTATTCACCAACGATGATTTTAGACGAGAACGAGTCAATAAACTCAAAAATCCTATCGTAAAAGGATGGTGGGATAGTACCTATGCCAAGATGTGAGAACGAGAAAAATGAGAGATTATTCCCTACTTTGCTGCAAAATTTGGTGGCTTTATTACCAATGAAATGATGCGAAATATCATCGGGCAACTTGATTCTAGTTTTGATATTCTCGATATCATGCAGAATAAAAAAATACTCATGGTAAACCTGAGTAAATGAAGTATCGGTGATCTGAATTCAGAGCTCCTGGGTATGATTCTCGTCAGTAAAATACAAATGGCTGCCATGGGTCGAGACAAGATTCCAAAAGAGGATCGAACTGATTTTTTTCTCTATATTGATGAGTTCCAAAACTATGTTACTGACTCTATTGAATCTATTCTATCAGAAGCACGAAAATACCGATTAGGACTTACCATTGCCCATCAATACCTCGGTCAATTAGAAAAATCTGACGCACTTACTAAATCAAACACCAACCTCAAAGATGCCATTTTTGGTAATGTTTGATCTATTATGAGTTACAAGATCTGACCACAGGATGGAGAATTTATGGAAAAATACTATGCCCCAGTATTTTGAAACCAGGATTTAGTGAATATGGATAAATTCAAAGCCGTTATGAAACTATCTGTTGATAACCAACCAACGGTTCCTTTTTCAGTGATTCCTCAAAATCCATATCTCGAAACCGGTGATCCAAAATTAGCCGATGCATTTAAAGAGCTCTCACGTCTCAAACATGGTCGAGATAAAGCATTTATTGGGAAAGAGATTGAGTATCGGATTGGGAGTATGTAGAGAGGTATTGTTATGTAGGTATATATTCTTGAATATCATCAAAAACATATACACTCGATTTTCATATTTGTTCTTTTCAGATTCAACATATTTTATCTGCTCCATGAACTAAAAAATTTACAAAATCATTTTTTGCTTCAAAAGATATCTCTCTTTTTTCACTTACATCGTCATCATCATTATTTACATTTTCTATATGAGTATCAACAGAATCAGCATATAATCACTCAGCAATATCTAAATCAGAATCCCTCATATCTATAATTCCTGAAGTAAAAGTCACTGGATATTGGCTTATATTTTTTGTAGACACATTGAGTAACTCTTGTGCCTGTTTTAAAAAGATACGTTGTTCTGAAATAGAAAGTGTTGAAATAATAATAAATTCATCTCATCATAATCGACAGATAGCTGATTTTTGCTTGTATTTTTTACCAATCAACTTATTAATTGTAGTGGTAAAAACCTTGAGAACCTTGTCTCATAATTTATGATCTCAATTATTATTATACCGTGAAAAATCATCCAAATCAATATATGTAATAGTAGTATTTACAGCACTATCATCTAGGGATAGTAAAAGTCTTTTTTCTAATATATTATAAGCTCATATTTTATTTCTCACTCATGTTCATACATCAATTCCAAAATCAATATCATTCTCATTTTGTAATTTAAATAGCTCTACTTCTGCTTTTTTAAAATCATTCCCGACATCGTAACGAGTTTTTTGCTCATCTTCTTTAATTTTTAAGAGTCTATCTATATGCATACGACTTTGTGCAATAATACTACTACATGGTCCATCATTACACTGCTGTGATCAGAGAGAAGCGATAGTTTGATCTAATGATTTTATAATACGATTTGATCTATCTAGCATAGATTGTAATTTATGCACTTCTCTGCATTGATCTTGAACAATAGCATAAACTTCCTGAATAGATGTTTTTGTTTCATGTGGAGCACGATGCGTACAACGTTGTTCGATATTTGGGTCTATTTTAGCGGTCATTCCTCACATTTTTGTATCTTCAAAATTACTACCAGGAACAACGTGTGATGCTTTGGGTCATTTTTTTATCATAATATCTTCTTTTATTATAATGCCTCTTTTTTATTACAATATGTAATTATAATGGATATTATATAAAGTCAATATCTAATCTTTTTTCTTCTTTCCTTTTTTAATCACTCCTCTCCCGCAATATATCACCCCAACCATCGCCAGGATATGAAACAGAGTAATATAGCCAATAGCATGCAGAGCTGAGATATAGCCCAGACCAGTTCATACTATGAGGATCGTAGCCGGAATAGACCACATGATACATGAAATTGTTTTGAAAACAGGTGATGTGCTCCGTTTCCACTTAATGTGAAGTTTTTTTCAACATGTTGAACAAGTAAAGTTGCTTCCTCTATGAAAATTAATAGCCTTATATATATCAAAAAAACTTTGAACATGACATCCAGATTGTTTCATAAGAGTGTATATAAAAAAATAGTACTGTAATAGTACCCAGCCCCGAATGAGTTTCAAGTTTTTCCATCTTTACAAACGAGGGGTTTTGTATACAATGCGTCGGTATTTAATATATAAAAAATCATAGAAAATATCATGGATTTATACAGTGTTTTAGAAGTAGAAAAATGAGCCTCAAAAGATGAAGTTAAAAAAGCGTACCGAAAACTCGCTATGAAATATCATCCAGATAGGAATGCTGGTGATAACGAAGCAGAAGAAAAATTTAAACAGATCAACGAAGCCTACCAAGTCCTCTCAGATGAGAGTAAGCGACAACAGTATGACACCTATTGAAGTACTGGAGGAGGAGCTCAATGATTTGGATGAGGGGTCGATGTTGATATATCAGATATATTTGAGTCATTTTTTGGTGGATGAGGATCGCGAACAGGAAGAACTGCCAGGCCACAAGAAATGAGATGAGAAGATCTCGAATATAGAATGTCTATTGATCTCAAAACGAGTATCTATGGTGGGAAACAAACGATCTCTTTTGAAAAAGAAGCATTTTGTAAGAGCTGTGATGGAGTAGGATGAAGTGGAAAAAAGACCTGTCAAACCTGTTCTGGAACAGGACAAGTTACACATACACAACAAAGTGTATTTGGAACCATTCAACAACGGACCGTATGTCATGATTGTCAGTGAACCGGTGAAATATTTGAAACCGTCTGTGATGCTTGTCACGGGACCAAAAGAACCCAAATAAAACATGAAATAGAAGTCGATGTTCCTGCAGGAATTGATGATGGAATGGTGATTAAATTAACAGGAGAATGAAATGATGGGATAGGAACAAAAGCCAGTGGAGATCTGTATATCAAATGTGCTGTTTCTCTCGAAGAAAAATGACTCGCCCGAGATGGAGATCAGCTCTATTATAGCCTAGAAATAGATATCGTAGAAGCAGTTCTATGAACCAATAAAGACATCAATATTCCAATTATAGGGAAGCGAAATATCAACATCCCGGCTGGAAGTAATCATGGAGATGTGATCTCGTTTTATGGAGATGGAGTGAAAGACGTACAAAGAGATCATAAATGAGATCTCCTGATTACACTCACCATTAAAGTTCCAAAAAAACTCTCCTCAAAAGAAAGAGAGTTCTATGAGAATATCGCAAAAGAGCGAAAAATTAACGTCAACAATAAAAAATGAGTACTCGAAAAAATATTTGGTTAAAAATATTTCATGGAATAATAGGAGGAGCAATATTTGTATTACTCTCCTATTTTTTCGGGGAAGAATATATTGAGCACCAGCAACAAGAAATACAAAAACAAGCATCTCAAGAACAACTCCAACAATCACTCGATAACTTTTCTCTCTCACAGATAGAAAGTATTTCAGATATTTCTCTGATCACGACCCCAAATCTCACCTGGTTAGATGATATAGTATGATTGATAGATACAGCAGAACAAGAAATTTTTATAGAAGTCTATCTACTCACCGAAAAACGTATTCCACAAGCACTGATACGTGCACAAAAAAGATGAATCGATATAAAAATTCTTCTCGAAAAAAATCCATACAAGGCCTATAATATCAATAACAAAAATTATAATCTCCTCAAAGAGGCTGGTATAGATGTCTTATGGTCAAATCCAGAAAACTATAGTCTCAATCATACTAAATTACTCCTGATTGATGGTATAGGTATTGTATCTACTGGGAATTTATCCTACTCTACATTTTCAAAAAATAGAGATCTGTTTTTAATGTTCGATGACCCTGACCTCTATCACCTCATCCGAGAGATCTTTTTAGCAGATTTTGCATGAAATACCAGTATCCCCTATCATCCGAATATTTTGGTATCTCCGGATTCTTCACGTCATAAAATACAGACTCTTATACACCATGCCAGCGACTCTATCGATATATATATGCAATATTTACAGGATGATCAAATCGAAAATCTGTTGATACAGCGAGCATCAGAATGAATACAAATATCAGCAGTTCTCCCAAAAAGTTATTTCGATAATAAAAAAAATACTTCTCAGATCACTCGACTCTCCCAAGCATGAATACAGCTCTCCCAACTCAGTGATGCATCCATGCATGCAAAAGCTATTTTAGTCGATCAAACATATCTCTACATTTGAAGTATAAATATGTCACATTATTCGTTTGATCATAACAGAGAAATCTGAATTTTATTAGGTGATTCTCACATTATACAATCATTTTTACAGCAGTATAGCCAGGACCTAAAAAGAGGTTTACAAAAACAAAAATAAGGATAATATGGCTCTATATTAATAGATACTCTCGTTAGAAAAACACTATGAAAAATCTGCCTCTAAAAATATTTTTTTGAATGCTTGCAGCATTTATATGAGTCTTTTTAATATTGCTGAGTTTTTTTTCATCAAATCCAGATCAACATGAGAGCATGAGCTATACCCTGGAACATAATGATAGCCCGCTGAAATATATTTTTCAATGAGAAAAAAAACATATTACTCAAACTTCTTTTGCCCGGTTGAATACTATTTATTCTACACAAACAGATATTCAGATACAACCAGATAATAATCATACTCAAATACATATATGACATGGAACCCATGTGTTTGAAATTCACGAAATCAATACCAACTATAGTATTCATACACCGTATATATCTTTTATAGCTCATACTCCGGGTATTTTTGTCATTCATGCCCCACATGATGAATTCATATCTGTTGGATCACTTTCATCTGTACTCGATATTGAGCTCACTGATACAGAAAAAAATGTTCTGAATCAAATCACTCTTTATCCCCATATGTACTTTCGATGAAACCCGAAAAGAGGAGCATTAGTAAGAGATGGTGATATTACACGAGTACAACAGGTCTTTCAGTTGTGATATACAGGATATAATAGTCTGGATCCTGAGTCGATATTATCATCCCTCCTATGAGAAGACAATGAGGGATTAGCCATGATATCTATTGTCATGAAGCGTATTCAAAATACATACCAAGAAGCCGCTAAAAAAATGAGACTTCAGACAGATACTTTTTCATTTCCATGAGAAGATAGGTTAAAAAAATATATGAGTTTATTTATCAATGAAGAAAAAAAACTTATATATTATCAACATAGTATACGGTCGGATATTCTCAACCTATTTACGCAACCAGAGAAAAAAAACGTGCTCATATGATCTATCATTGATACGCTTGATAAAATTGGGAAAATACATCATTCTCATGCAGATGAAATAAAAGACATGGTTGCATACTATTATTACTATGCCCTCGTTATTAATAATGATGTTGATATCAAAATATCATTCTCAGAGCTTATGCATCGGCTCACCTCGAATGGAAAAGCATTTATTATACCATATAGCTCTTCTTTATTTGTAGAAAATATATTTTTTAATCAATATTTTGGGAACGGTGCTCATATATTTACAAAAATTCCAAATTTTACTCAAAAATATATTCATGATACATCAAAGAGTGCCTCTTATGATAGTCGACTCCCCTATACTCTATATTTTTTAGAGCAAGTCATCACAGACAAATCTTCTTATAAAGATATTCCTCTTCCTCTTTTTATTGAGCTCCTTGAAAATTATCAATCTATCGCTGCAAAATGGTATCAAAATACAAATAGTAAGATTACTCTAGAAGCACTCTTTATTAACGAAACTCTTTTAGAGAAGATATCCTACATCTTAAGAAAACACGGATTTCAGGATGAGCGAAATCAAAATGGTCTCCTCGAAAGATGAACAGAAAATATTAGCCCCTACCACATTGCAGATATTCAACAAATTATCTGAGTATTTTTTAACTTTTTTAACGAACATAAATGACTCCTGTCTGCATCACAGAATAAAACACAGGATATAGCAGCAGCCTATCAATCACAGCAAAGTATACTCAATGAAATGCTGCTCGCGCTCAGTGATCATGAATCATATATTACGCAATATGATATTACAAAACAACAGCTCCTCCAGGAATATAATATCAAAAATAGTCAGGAAGAATACAATTTTTCGATCAATAATGCCCTCAGGTATTTACGACAATTTACTGGTCTTTCAGGATGAGCGCAAAACGTCAGTATTCGTGGATATAATTTTTGCCAGGATCCCAATCAATCAAGCATAGACCAAGATCAAGACATACAAGCATATTGTTATCAAATCAATAATATAACTATGGGGAAGAAAAAAATATCTTTTTTACTCTTTCCTCATGAAAAAAATAAAATTGCATTTATTAAAATTCAAGAAAAAGAAAATACAAAAACTCTGAATGGAACATATAAACTCGATAATATCAAAATAGAATACGATGAAAAATATGCCTTTGCAGATGAAGAAGATAAATTCAAATTTGATTTCTATAATTTTTTTCTCACTACTTTTTCAGACAACAATATAGTTGAAGAAGTAAAAGTTTTTATTGATAACGAACCATCCTTAGAAGAAGATAAATTTGCCCGAGCATTCAAAAATTCAAAGCTATTTGGACCAGAATGAGATTTTACACAAATTGCTGATGTGGTACATATCGCATATAATAACGTTATTCTCGAGAAAGATCTCCAAAATTCCAGTTATAGAGCAAAAATCATAGCATCGGATATCAAACAGCTCTCTCAAAAGACAAGTACTCCTCAGATCAGATGAGAACTCATAGCGAACTACCATTTTATACCCAATAAATCTTTTCAAGATATTGTAATTCGTTTGTATACTGATGCACAAAAAGGTGCAAAAATATATTTACTTTCATGAAATAATATATATCTTGAAGGAGATATAAATATTGATAACTTAGAAACGGTGCTGGCAGGACTATTTAATCAGCTCACTCGGCTCCGAGAAATACATACTACCATTATTGCAAAGAGTGGTGTATCAGCAGATAATATTAGCTATACATATATAGCCTCTGATGATTCTGTGAAAATAAATTTTCCACACCAAAATATATCAGCCCAGATACTCCTGAATAAAAATGGTATCAGTCTTTGGTATAATAAGAGAAGAATGTTAGACAGTACTCAAAGTATTATCAGTCTCGGAAATATTTTACAAACTAAGCTCCCTTAAAAAATGTATAAAAAAAGAAAAAATATAGTAGCAAAAATAGTAGCAGGACTTGCGCTACTCTGAATTATAGCTGGAATTATTGGAACCGGAATATTAGTACTTTTTAGTGGAGGAGTGGAAGAAAATACTGAAACCCTCTCCCAGGAACAAATTGACCAATTAATACAAGATTATGAAGCTACTCAGTCTGGAGAGACTCTTTCTGGAAGCAATCTTATTATTGATAGTATTAGTGAATAATTATTCTTACACAACATATGCATTTAAACATTAAAATTACTGGTCCAGCAGGTCTGGGGATGAACTCTACAGCAGATATTATATCGCATATTTTTGCAGATATGGGATATCTCGTATCGGGTGATAACGAATATCAATCACTGATTAAATGAGGACTCAATTGGTTTGACCTTAACATCAGTGATACGGCTATGACACTTGAAAAAGCAACCGATATCATCATTGCCTTTAATGATAAAAATCTGGAAAATACGCTCCCTGTTCTCAAGGACTGAGGATATGTTATCGTCAATAAAAAATTCTCAGATAAACTCACTGGACTCGAAAAATATAATGTACTTGATCTGGAAATCCAGGATAAATATGACAATACGTATTTACTCTGAATGTTAGCAAAATTACTCTGATTTCAAGAATCTCTGATGCTCGATAAAATCGAACATGTTTTTGCACGAAAATGAGCAGATGTTGTAAAAAAGAATCAAGATATTGTATCAAATATCTACGCAACCTATGAGCTTCCACATACTTCACCCTATAGTATCAAATCCGTTGGACCAGCTAGAAAAATAAGCTACGGAAACAAGGCTCTGGCATGGTGAGCCATCGAATCAGACCTAGAATACTACGCAGCCTACCCTATGACTCCTGCCAGCACCATTCTATCAGAAGTCGTCAACTCTAAAAAGATCACTTATCTACAAGCAGAAGACGAGATCTCAGTCATAAACTCAGCCCTCTGAGCCAGCTATACCGGTGCCAGAAGTATGGTCGGAACCAGTGGTGGATGATTTGCCCTGATGAGCGAAGCACTCAGCTTTGCTGTACAAGCTGAAATTCCAGTCGTAGCCGTTCTGTCACAACGAGCCGGACCAAGCACGGGTACTCCAACATTTCATGAACAAGGAGACCTGCACTATGCACTCAACCCAACCTTTGGTGATTTTGAACATATTGTACTCTATCCTTCTACACTTGAAGAAGCCTATTATATGAGTGGTCAGGCACTGAATCTAGCAGATAAATATCAAAATCCTGTTATTTTACTTATGGATAAACAATCGAGTGAATTTCATGGAACTATTCTGGATGAAACTCCTTGTGAAGTAAATAGAGGAAAAATGATCGATACTCCTGCAGAGGATTATAAACGATACGAACTTACCGATGATGGAATATCTCCTCGAGTGAAAGTAGGAACAAAAAATGGTGATTTTATCGCAACATCCTACGAACATGATGAGTATGGTGCTACCACTGAAGAATCATCGATGCGCATGGCTATGACAGAGAAAAAATTCAAAAAACTTGAAAATTTCTTTGAAAAAGAATGAATTTCAGGATATGAAGTTATCAATCCAACAGCAAAGAAAATGCTTCTTACAACGAGTTTCACTTCGTACAATGCAAAAGAATTTATCAAAAACAACCCAGAATTTGGTCTGATTCTTGTTAAATTCCTCAAACCACTCGATCACAGATTAATAGATGATCTCAAATGAGTCGAAGAGCTTATTTTCCTCGAAAGCAACTACTCTGGTCAACTCGAAAACTATATGACCAAAGAGTTAGGGTTGAAACATATTTCAGGGTTAAAAATATCTCACAAGAGAAAATATGACCTCTATCCATTCTATATGGAAGACTTAGAAGAATTAAAGTAACCCATCCCCTCTCCACTCCGTTACGAGGGACTTCCCTTAAAAAGGGAAGAATATTATTTGAAAATCAATTATTTTATAAGAAATAAACATGCGAAGCTGATTAACAAACATACAATGGTGTCCTGGGTGTGGTGATACACTCATTATTATGGCACTCAAAAACGCGTTTAAAGAGCTCGAAATAGAGTCACATAAACGAGTGGTGGTTTCGGGTGTTGGATGTAGTGGAAAAGCCAGTCAATATGTGGATGGATATGCGGCTGAAACCCTCCATGGTCGAGCGCTTCCCTTTGCAACAGGTATCAAGCTCGCTCAACCAGATATGAAAGTAGTGATTATGTGAGGTGATGGTGATGGCTACGGAATAGGAATGGGGCACTTCATACACTCATGTCGACGAAATCTCGATATGGTCTACCTGGTATTCAACAATGAAAACTATGCCCTCACCACAGGACAAGCCAGTCCTACGACCCCTATCGGAGCCAAAACAAAAACAACTCCCGATGGAAACACCGTAGAGCCGTTTAATCCTCTCGAGATTGCTACAAAAGCTGGATGTCATTTTGTTCGAAAAGCAGACTCTATCAAGTTCCAAGAACTCAAAGATATTATCAAAGAAGCGATTGAATTCCCAGGGTTTGCTCTGGTTGATATCCATCAAGCGTGTCCGAGTTTTAAGAGGTGGTAGGGGAGAAACATAAATAATTATTTAAACTGTGCTAACCCATACATAATTAGTAGTGTTCAAGGAATACTTATAATATAGGGATAAGTAAGAACTTTAGGTGCAAATATTAACAATCAAATACCAATAAAAATAGTACCGAAACAAAATACTATCCATGATAAAAGCACTATAATTGCTAATATCCAAATCACTACTCCTCAAATTATTGAAGATATACCTATTAATATTTTCATACTTAAGTTTTTAAGGGCTAATATAAATAACTACCGATACCGCAACCGAACATCCTCTAATGGTATCCCCATCCTTTCTAACTTCGTCAGAAAGGATTTTTTTATGTCTGCTTCGAGTAGCACGATCTCGGCATTTACAATTGGCTTTTCTGTTACTATGGTGATAGAGTGCATGGTATATTTGAGTGATAGAATCTGATCAGATATATCTATGTTCTTTTGCTGTTTAAAAACCTCGATAATCGTGTTTTTGAGTACCGAGGTGATAACAACACCTTGCCTATTGGTTCGTTTTAATGATGCTCAGAGATCCATAAAAGATAATAAATACAACTATTATTTTTTTCCTCTTTCATAAAGGGGAAATGTCCGAAGGACAAAGGGGATTATTTTTTTAAAATAATATCACAAATTCTCATTTTATTTTTCCTGGGTTTTGGTCAAAATATGCAGATACCTCGGCTATACTCCCCCGTCTAAATTCTTCAAATTTTTTGGTGAGTTCTCGTCCCACGACTATGTGATGATCTGCTCAAAAATACTTTTCTAGATCTGAGAGTGTTCTTTGAAGTCGGTGAACCGATTCATAGATAATAGCCGTTTGTTCTTTGTTTTGCAGTTTTTCAAACAGAGTCTTTCGTCATTTTTTAACCGGAAGAAATCCCAGATAGAGAAAGTGATGAGACTGCATACCAGAGGCTGAAAGTGCGGTCACAGCTGCCGTGACTCCTGGAATAGGAACAATTTCGATTTCATGACTCACTGCTTCACGAATCAGCACATAGCCTGGATCAGATATCCCTGGAGTTCCTGCATCACTAATCAGGGCAATATTTTTTCCAGACTTAAGTTCGGTAATGATTTTATCAATTTTGGTTTGACCAGAATGAGAATGAAAACTCACGAGAGGTTTATCGATATCATAATGATTCAATAACACTCGACTCGTACGAGTATCCTCACACGCTATAGCATCTACTTCATCACGCAAAATACGAACTCAGCGATAGGTCATATCTTCTAAGTTTCCAATAGGGGTCGCAACAATATAGAGCATTATGAGTTTATTTTATGAATAAAGTCTTTCATTTTTTCTTTGAGTGTTTTAATTTCTACTTCCATATTTCCCAAAATTTTATCATTTTCACGCTTTAAAGTAGTGATATTTTTTTGATGCTGCGAATCCATTTTTTCTAAAATAGTCTCGAATTTTGTTTCTATGGCTGCTATAATTTTGGGTTGTTGATCATGAAGTTCTGCTTTGAGACTATCAATCGTATGATGTTGTTTGTTACTCTGATACGCTGAAAATAACCCCGAAAAACGGAATACACTCCACAGCATTAAACAATACAGAGTAAAAAATATCACACTGATCAATAACAATGGAGCCTCAGTCGAATATATCCAAGCAATATGAATTTGATTCGTTTGTAACAGTACATCATAATTTCATAACAAAATCATCAAATATACTAACAATGGAAGAAGCATAAAAAACGACAAGGCCTTTCTCATATATAGATGTATAAAAAAATATAATACCTCTATTATATTACTTCTGCTGTTTGAATCAACTTATAAAAAATACAATTTTTATTTTCTAGGTTTCCTACAAGAAATTGTCGTGTTGTTTCTATATCTGATACAGAAATTGCCCCGGTATGACGTTTGGATCAAAAAATTCCTGTATTCACGAGTTGTTCATAACTATCATACCATTCATCACTCAAAAGTGTTTTCTGAAGATCAGTATATGTCTCTAGATATACATCAAAATACTGTGCATATTCTCACGATAATTCGTTATTTTTAATATCTGAAAGCAGGTGATATAATCGTCCCGTAGAAAGCGTATATCATTTTTGAACCACTTGAAATAAAGATTTTTCCAATGGATGATTTTTTGGTGATATGAGAACATTCTGCTTTAAAACAAAACTACGATATCATGAAATGATATATCTCTCTATTAAAATATCCAGTGCTTTTTGATATAAAATAGCCACTGATATCCCATCAAAATGATCTAAATCTCGTAACACTTGATACACTATTTCAGCAGAAATAGTGTGCTGTATACATGATTCTGGTAAAGTATGTGTGATATCTGCTTGAAAAAAATGAGAAACTTTTTGTGCTATTTTAGTATCCGAAGCAATATTTTTTTCTGCTTCATTCACCTGTGATTGCATCCATTTCTGAGCTGTTTTGAGTTGCTTTTTGAGCTGAGTATTTTGTTGTTGTAGTGATGTTTCAGACATAAAAAAAGAAGAGTTACTATTATATTTAGTATATCACTTCTTTGTTTGAAAGTCGAAAAATAGGCATAAAAATAAGACATACAGCAGTAGAAAGATAAAAGGAGGAAACTCTCTACCGACATATGCCTCACATATATAATACACCATAGCGAGTTAATTTGCAAATTTTTTTATTATTTTTATACTTTCTACCTATATAGTCAATGAATTACCTATGTATATAGTCAACCTCTCTCAAGATAAGAATAAAATAAATTCATATCTCTCTACTACTCTGATCTCCCATATAGATCAAACTTTATTGAGGTGAGAAAAAATCTTACTCTATATGAACAAACGTTGAGAGTATAGCTCTCTCATCTGTGAATCATGTCAGCATATACATAAGTGTCCGAGTTGCGATGTGTCTCTCAGTGTTCATAATAGACCAGATCGGCTCGTATGTCATATTTGTGACACTACCTACCCTATACCACATACCTGTGGATCATGTCATAAAACAACACTCAAAAAAGTATGAGTCGGAACACAGCAAATAGAATCAACACTCAGAAATCAGTATCCTAATGCAAACATATGTCGTTTTGATACCGATACTATCAAAAATAAATCAGAAAAAATAAAAGCATTTGAACTGCTCCAAACTGCAGATATCATTATTGGAACAAAAATGATCACCACCGGTTTTAATATACCCAAACTCGGTCTCATTTGAGTAATTTTACTCGAACAAGAGCTCCAGATTCCAGCATATAATACCCATGAACAGGTCTATTCAAATATCACTCAACTTCTTGGACGATGAGGTCGAGTCGATCAAAAAACAGAAATTATCCTGCAAACTTTTATCCCAAATAATCCGATGATCCAGGCTATTACTCAAAATAATTACAAAGACTTTTTTACCAGCACCCTCACCGAAAGAAAGATGTTTCACTACCCTCCATTTTGTGAAATGGTCACTCTCGTATATCGTCATAGTAACCAGGAAAAATCAAAAGCATTTCTCGAAAAAATTCATACTAAAATCTCGAAAGAACAAAAAGATAACGAAAATCAGATTTCTATCAGTAACATCTGAAGCGGAATAAAAAAACAAAACCAGTATTTTTATAGTTGTATCATCAAAGGACATAATCTCCATGACTTTCTACAAACCATTAAACCAGAGATATATAGAAACAGTGGACTGCAGGTAGTATGGAGTAGTTAGTAAAACACCCCTATTGTAATTTTTACAATAAGGGTGTTAGTCTGTAATATATATTTCAAAACTGAAGCAATGACTCATTAAAATAATTATAAATTATTCTATATAAGATAATCGACAGAAAGAAAAAATTCAATATTAATATAATTCGTACACTGGTGGGAAGTTCTTTTTTTCGAATAAAAAGACTTCTTGTGTGTTTTCCGAAAGGTCCTTTTATAATTTTACTCATTCATATTTTCCTCTAGAAGTAATGACAGAATAATTATATTTATATCAAAAATATGTCAATATCATTATCATGCCTTCCAAAAAGTTTTTAACACAAAACACTTTCTTATCCTTGATTTTTAGCACGATATGCGTACAAATATATACAATCTATTCTTTGTACAAATATAACCGTTCACTCATGAAATTTTCTATTAAAACTTCGGTATTTAAAAAATGACTCGATATTGTAAATAACGCAACAGCACAGGTAACCACGACTCCGATTTTAGAAAACATTTTAATGAAGGTAGAAAAAAATCATATGATCCTCACGGCAAACAACCTGGAAACAGCTATTGAGTACACTATTTCTGATGAAATAGATATCAGCTCTGAAGGATCTTTTTGTGTTCCATCAAAACTCTTTAGTAGTTATATCGCACTGCTGAGCGATGATACGATTAGCGTAGAACTCATCGAAAATGATAGTGTTAAAATCAGTACTGGAAGTGGAAAGCTCAAAGTAAAATGACTCCCTGCTAGTGATTTTCCACTCATACCAAATATCAAAGAAGAAACACACTTTACACTCGATGGATCAACACTTCGCACCTCTATTGATAAAACATTGTTCTCTGCAGCAGAAGGAAATATTCGACCAACTCTTGCTGGTATTCTCATCAATATCAATGAGAATACCGTAACATTTGCTTCAACAGATAGCTTTCGACTCTCTGAATACCAAACCACCGTTGGAGGAAACGATATCTCTGAATTTAATCAAATTATTCCCAGTAAAACAACAACTCAGCTCAAAAGTATTATATCAGACATAGATAGTGTTACGGTGATTACCGGTGAAAATCAGATTGCCTTTACTACAGGAAATACTAAAATATTCTCACGACTCCTCAATGGAAAATTCCCAGACTATTCAAACTTTTTTCCAACTACCTTTTCTACTAAAGCAGAAATCAATAAAACTGATCTCATACAAGCACTCAAAAAAATAAATTTGATCTCACGAGAAAATAATTATTCGATTAAAATGAGCCTCTCTTCTGAAAAAGGAATCCTCCTAGAAACCTCTGAAACACAAATCGGAGAATGAGACGTAACGCTCGCTGGAGTAGTAGAATGAGATGATAATGAAGTATGAATGAATTCAACATACTTTTTGCAAGTACTCGAGGTCATTGGAACAACGCATGTTGCTATACAATTTGAATCACCACTCTCTCCTATTCTCATTACACCACTTGCTGATCCAGATAAAGCATCTACTTCATCAGAAAAATTTCAACATATTATCATGCCATTAAAAATATAATACCTGCCTCTATGGACCAAATAAAAGACCTCATTATCCGAGTTGAATGACTCAAAAGTGAACAAAAATTTTCACGAGCCATTGAACTGCTTGAAAAAAGTATTATTAAATATCATTCTGATTATCGTCTCTATGAAGAACTTGCAGATATATACCTCTACAAAGGAGAGCTCGTAAAATGACTCAAATCTGCAGATTTTGCACTGGACTTAAACAAAGACTCTGCCACCGGAAACTACCTCAAGGGTTTTATTCTCCTCTCACAAGATAAAGTAGAATCTGCTATTGTCTATCTCGAGAAATCAAATGCGATGCTAGGAAATAATCCTGAAGTACTCAGAAATCTATGATGGGCATACACTATGGTGCATCAGTCTCAACGATGAATTACTCTGCTCAAACGAGCCTTAAATCTGGCTCCAAATGATGAACTGATTACTGAAGATCTTGCTATGGCACTCATCGGTATTGGTCATGTTGCTGAGTGAAATACTCTGCTCCAGAGTATTGGAAAAAGTATTATATCGTAATACTTTTTTATTTAAAATTGTCTTCTTATCATAACTCATTTTTCTCTGTATGAACTTTATTACAAAAAAAATCCCGTCTCAAAATATCGGTATTATCGATATTGGGAGTCATAAAATTCGTGCATGAATCTGTAGTTTTGAGAACAAAGAACTCAAGCTGATCGGATATGGAGAAAAACGACAAAATATTTGAGATATGACTGGTCCCGAAATACATAACATTGAAGGAGTTTGTAAAAGTGTATCTGCTGCTATTGAAAAGGCAGAAAAAAATGGAGGCATCAAAATAGAAAATATTATTATCAACATCCCTTTTGATGAGTTGTTTGTAGGATTTAATACACTCAAATATATTAGACAAGATAATGAACATAAAATCGATAAAACAGAACTACAACAAATCGTTGATCATATAGAATTTCATGCCCTCAATAAACAGTATAAACATATTATAAAAGAATACGGATATCAGAGTGATGATGTACGACTCATTTTAAGTAGTGTTCAAGAAATTCACTTAGATAATATCAAAACAAAAAAAATTCTTGGTAAAGTCGGGTCGCAGATTCATGCATCGCTCGTCAATATTTGTATCCCTGAAGTGAAGTATAACCTCATTCATACTATTGAATCAGCCACTGCAAAAAAAATACTTCAAATCATACCATCTGAATTTGCACTGTTCAAATTATCAAATAATCAAAATAATATTGTCATCGTTGATATAGGGAGTTGTAGCACTTCGATTATCGTCAAAAAGAAAGGTCAGCTTATTGGGATAAAGAAACTCTCTGTTGGTATTGGACACCTCATATCACAAATACAACAGGGACACCCAAAAACACATGCCAATATTATAAAATCAATCGATAGTGATTTATATGCAGATGAAAAAAAAGAATTTCTCTCTATTTTAGCGGATGTGATTGGTATATCACTCAGTGAAATTCTGGGATCACAAAATTGTCCAAATAATTTTTTCATTACCGGATGATGAGCGAACCAATTTCTGAAGCGATTTATTCAATATATGGACCTGAGTCCCTATGCTGTCAATCATACCGGAAGTAGAAAAATACTGTCTGCTTGTGATCTATCAGAACATACGGATATTCATGATGATGCTTCTCGGAGTAATCTCGGGATTTATGCTATGATGATCGCAGCTATGGAATTTGTAAAAAAAGAATACGACCCCATCGAGGATTCGTTGAAAAAAACAGTAGAAAAATTAAAATAAAAAAATAATCCTCCCGATTTGGGAAGGATTATTTTTTATCATCTCGCTCTATATTCTCTATAAAAAAGTCTTCTAAGGATCCTGATATATCACTCAGTGCAGTATCACGGACAATGATATGCCCTTTGTTAATAATACTGACCGTATCACAGATGCTCTCTACATCTGCCAGAATATGTGTGTTAAAAAAGATAGTAGTTCATTTCTTTTTGAGTGATACTAACAGGTCTTTTACCATCTTTCGCCCAATCGGATCAAGTCCGCTCATAGGTTCATCTAAAAAAACTAAATCTGGTTTGTTGATAATCGACTGAGCCAATCATACTCTTTGCAGCATTCATTTAGAATATTCTTTCAGGTATTTATTTTGGGCTTCTTCCAGTCATACTTGTTGCAGTAATTTTTGGACACGTTTTTCAGCTTTTTCACCCGTGAGTCCAAAAAACTTAGCATTAAAATCTAAAAATTCTTTTCCAGTCAAATGTTTATATAAATAGGTATTTTCAGGCATAAAACCAACTTTACTTTTTGCCTCTCGTGTAAGCCCCTGATTTCAAAATACTTTAATACTTCATGATTCTGGGGTAATAAGTCCCATAATACACTTCATTGTAGTTGTTTTACCAGCACCGTTCGGTCCTAAAAAACCATAAATTTCTCACTTTTTCACCTGAAAACTCACATCATGTAAGACCTGTTTCCCAGAAAGTGATTTTTGTATTTTTTCTACACGCAATATCGACATAGCACAATATATAAAAAAGAGATAAAATTCTGTATTTAGAGTATGTTTTTCTGTACTTTTGTAAAGTGAAAAAATTGATTTTTTGTATCAGAATCATATAATCCTTCTATAATTACTTGTAACTCTTATAAATATGTTAGATAAAGCAACTGATGGTATACAAAAAACTATCAAACACCTCGAATATGAATATTCAAAATTACAAATGTGACGAGCTAACCCAGCTATTGTTGAAGATATTATGGTGGATCAATATGGATCACTCCAACCACTGCAAAACATGGCTTCTGTATCAAACATGGACTCACAAACTCTTTCTATTAAACCATGGGATAAAACAACACTCACTGCTATTGCAAAAGCTATTTCTGATTCTGGACTCGGTTTAAACCCTCAAACCATGGCTGATAGCATCATGATTAAAATACCAGCTCTCACAGAAGAAAGAAGAAAAGAAATATCAAAAGTAGCCAAAAAACTCGCAGAAGATGCAAAAGTATCTATTCGAAACGTACGAGGAGATGTACATAAAATGATCAAAAAAGCAGCGGACGATAAAGAGATCAGTGAAGATGAACAAAAAGATAAAGAAACAGAACTGCAAAAACTTATCGATGAAGCCAATAAAAGTATCGATACTCACTATAAAAACAAAGAAGCTGATATTATGAAAGTATAACAACCCCCTCCCAACCTCCCCCTTGTCAGAGGGAGGAGCAAAAAATTCAAATTAAAAAAGAGTAAGCTATGCTTACCCTTTTTTAATTTCTTTCATTTTGAGAGTTCCATCTTTGGTACTTTCATGTGTTTTAGTAACTTTATTATACTTTCGGAGAGATGGTCATTTTACACCAGCTTCAAAATTTTTCTTTTGAATATTGGTCATATGAACTATATTTCCAGTAGTAGTAGAATAAAAAGCTACGTAGGTTCGTTTTCCTTTAGCCATTTATAATAAATTAAAAATAAAATTTTGTATTGAGTGCTCTATAATGCTCTCGTACGATTGCTTTTTCACGTTGTTTTTTCTTTGACAATCATTTAACGGCATATCGTGTTGATTTTAATCTATTCGCTGTTCTGGATTGGAAAAACATTTTTTTGTATCTGAGAATCAGTTTTTCGTTTGTTTCTCAATCATTTCTAATCGCGTATATCATAGATACTATCTCCTTAAGGAACTAAAAAATTAAATTAACACGCAGATTCTATGAATAAAAATTCATTTGTCAAAAAGAAAATACTGCCTATACTCTTGGTCATATATATAAAAAAAATCTATGAATCAAAAACGCATTTCTCAGCTCGAAAAAACCAGTTATAAAATCATATCACAATTTATCAGTGAAGAACTCAGTGAACTACAGTCTGACTTTGGTATGATCAATCTCAGTAGTGTCACGATTAGCAGTGATATATCTTATCTCGATGCACATGTGAGTAGTCTTAAAAAGACTGATATCCTTACAAAAACACTCGCAAAACATGCCAGAGATATAGAACGAAAAATGATTCGAGCCATTGCAATACGAAAGCTCCCTCGTATCAGATTTCGATATGATAGCAGTGGTGAAAAATCACAAGAAATATATGATATCATGAGCTCTATACAATCATAATTATTCTATGCCAATTAAATGCCCAAAAACATTTTCCAAACTCTGCACCCTTTTTACAAAAAAAAATACGCGAAAAAGATCTATTTGGCATGCCCCTAAAACAGCAGCCTATTTTAAACCAAGAAAAAAACGTATTCAAGTATCTACCAAAGGTATCTGAACATGCCTCGCATTTGTACAGTGAAAATACTTTCTACTGAGTATCGTTATATTCATACTCGTGATGCTGGGAATAATGATTTGAGGTCCATTTTTTAAAATACAGCATATCAATATTATCAAACGTGATAATATCAGCAATATCGAAATTTCATACAGTTCCGTACAGTCCTTGCGGGATAAAAATATTTTTTGAGTATGATTTGAAGATATCAGAAAAAAAATGCTTTCCTACCAACCAAACCTAGCATCTATTCAACCCAGTGTTTCCTTTCCTAATACCCTCAAAATCACCATCGAATCCTACCCTGGGTTATTTAATACCCTCCTATGAAACAAGAATTATATCATTACACAAAACGGTGTTTTAGTCCCTAAAAATCCTCATCCTGAACTACAAAATATATCTGTTTTTTTAGATGAATGAACTTCTTTTTTAGAATATAGGCAAATATTTCAACAAGAATATATAGAAAAGATATATACTCTGGTAGAGTGAGTCACAGATAATATTATATGATCTCAGGTGTTTGATATGTTATATTATCAAAATGAACGAGAAGCACATATCATTCTAAAAAGTGGTGTTCGCCTCATATTTGATCTCAACACTGACAGTACAGAACAAATAGAAAAAATAGCTGTTTTTCATAAAGAATCTCAGAACATTTTAAGTTGAGAGCTAACCTATATTGATTTAAGAATAAAAAACAGAATATTTTATTGCCCTACCACGGTACAATACCAGTGTCTCGAAAATCTAAAAAGTATTTACGAATAAATCCTAAAAATTAACCTTTAGGAGTAATCACTCGTTCTATCCCAACAATCAATCATCCTTTTTTTGAATCTGTAAAATACAAACGATCTACAATATTTACAATAATCATAAATAAACCACGTCATCGTATTGAACGATGCTGGCTACATTCTTCAGCGACTCGTTGGTCACGCATTTGTTCCATATCATGAGCTGTCTTATGCGAACTTCCTTTTCAACTATCTTCTACTTCAACATGCATATGTACATCATCATCATGTTTGTTGCATACGATACGCATAATATTAATGTCTCATGATTGAGAACCATATTCAATCGCATTATTATTCATTTCATCAATGACAAGTGTCATACGAGATATCAACATGTTATCAAATTGATATAACTCACAAAGAGACTGAAATACATTCCTCAGTGTTTTGGTATGCTTAAAATCAGATACATAACAAAACTCTATTTCAAGCCCTTTTTCAGAGTCTATATAGTTTTGCAGCATCTGTGTGTAGTCTGTGCTATCTTTATCCAGAGTATTTATATCGATGTAATGCATATATCAAAATGCTTGATTGATTAAATATCTTTATTCCTATTGTATCATAGCTCGATATAAAAATCAAAAAAAAGCACGCTAAATAAGTGTGCTTTTTTTTAGGATGGAAACAAGAATTATCTTACTGCTTCTTTAAGAGTTTTCCCAGCTCGGAATACAGGAGATTTCATAGCAGGAATTTTAATAGATTCACCAGTTCGTGGATTTACACCGTTTCGTGCAGCTCTTTCTGATACTTTAAAAGCACCAAAACCAGTAATATTTACTTCACTTCCAGATTTAAGTTCTGCAGTAGTAACTTCGATAAAAGAAGCAAGTACTTTAGATACAGCATCTTGGCTGAGTCCAGCTTGTGCAGCAATAGCTTTAATAAGATCTTGTTTTTTCATATGTAGCATATGTTAATATATAAAACTCTGGTATATTATCAGTGTTTAAAACTTTTGCAAATCTTTTTTTGTCTTTTTTCCCTCTATTAAAGGAATGTTATGATTTAAAAATAAAAATATTGGCTATGTGTAGCCAATATTTTTATTTTTAAATCATTATGTCCGGAATGTATTTTTTTCTATAAATTCATCTGCTTCCCCATTCAACTCTGCTGAAATAATCTCATTTGATGATACGATATTCACATCTTCATCTTCTTCAAATGCATAGAGCATTTTTTTAAATTTCAACACGTTATCAAAATCAGTGAGTTCAATCTCATTTTCAGGAACAAAATCCAGTTTTGACTCTAAGGTTTCGATATTTTTTTCACTCAACACCTGTTCTACTTGATGAAAATCTTCTACAGTAGTAATAATCTTAATATATTCTGGTTCTGAAACGATATCCTCCGCAGCCGTTTCAAATATAATTTCTTCTATATCTTCATACGCATGTACCTGTGGATCAATAAATATCACTCATTTTCGATGAAACATCCATGATACAGCACCATTTTCTCACATATTTCCTCCATATTTTGTAAAAATATGACGGATATTCCCTACGGTTCTATTTTTATTATCCGTCAAAGTAGAAACCATCATAGCAATACCTCCAGGAGCATATCCCTCATATACAATTTCGGATATTTGAGCAGCTGATTTATCTTCTCAGGTTCATTTTTTGATGGCCCTATCGATATTATCATTTGGTACTCCTGCTTTTTTAGCTGTGGTAATAGCAGATGCTAAAGATGGATTTTGATCCGGATCTCATCACTTCACTGCTGCAATAGCAATCAATTTTGCATGCAGAGAAAATATTTTCCCTTTCACTGAATTAACGGCATCCTTTCGGGCTTGTATTACTGGTCCTCGTCACATATAAGTTGTATTAAATATATAAATTATTTTCCGTATAGCGCATATTTCAACGTATTTAAATACTGCGTATTATCGAGCGTAGTACGAATATTTTGTCTATGCGATCACACTCTTCCACGTGATATAATAGTCGCTCTAGGAGTCGAGAAAAAATCACTACTGCTCAATGTATATGTCAGTGTATCAGTATAAGAAGGATTCAAAAGAATCAAATACCCGCTCGATATATCTGATAAGAGCTCCCCAATATTTTGATCTGTATAAATAATCTTATTATCTCATCAAAGTTTCTTTATGGTAATATCTGTAGTATCATCAAATTCCCCATTTCCAGATATTCCTCCAGTATCTCCTATAATATTCCAAGACAATTCGGATAAATCCGAATCCAAAGACGATAAGTTGATATCTCCTATTTTTTGTACTTGCACATCAGAACTCCCAGTGAGATAAAAAAGAGGAATAATATCATA
This sequence comes from uncultured Candidatus Peribacteria bacterium, assembly GCA_964522625.1. Classification (GTDB taxonomy): domain Bacteria; phylum Patescibacteriota; class Gracilibacteria; order BD1-5; family UBA6164; genus JAKVBB01. Next base: position 29,555 of record CAZFWS010000001.1, read on the forward strand.
GCCAAGTGGATCAAGAGTTCCCTCATAACTATCGACTCGAGTATTCATATCATACGATATTTCTGCTTCTTTTTTGCTTGGATCTGTGGGGTCAAGAGCAAGGATATGATTGATAGAAGAATTTTCTCAAAATGCATAATTCTCATAGTATCCATAGCCCTTTTGTTTAATACTGAGAAGCGCTAGCTCTGCTCACGCTTCAGCACCAGCAGCCGCTTGAATATAGTTCCCGAGGACTCGATTATCTTGAAGTTCACGAAGCACCAGTTGAAACACTCCTATCGTAGTCGTCAGTAAAAATCATACCATAATCAAAGCCATGACAGAGGAAAATGCCGAGTGATGTGAAGAATGATATTGCATAAAAAACTAATTATTGGGTAGGATACGTTCGGCAAAGGTAAATTGAAATGTTTCCGTATTTTTAGCGGCTATTTCCGAGCGAATTCATTTCTGTACTGCTGGTCGAAGCCTGAGTACTCAAGTAACTTTCGGTATTGGCTCCTTCGTCATATACCATATGATCGACTCAACAGCCACACGACTATTGGTAATAGGTCACAAATGTTGTACATATAAAATACAATTATTACTGATATCAGCACACTGAGATGAGGTGGATCGAGTCCAATCACCATGCGTATTTTGCTGTGCCAAATAATATTTATTACTTCATGTTTCTAAACCACTTCACTCTTTCCATCAATCAGTAGCAAATCCATATGGATCTGTTGTATCTTCTGATACTCAGATTATTCATGATTCAGTAATATCTGCTGAGATGCGCTCTACAATCGACTTAACATTCTCCTGCATCGCTCGATGAATATCAGCAGATCGAGTTACTTGTTGCACGGCCATAAAGGTCGCAATAATAGAGACCATAATAATAGAAATAATTGATATCGTCACTATTATTTCTATGAGGGTAAATCATTCGAGAGATGTGTTATATTTTTTCATACTATATTATTAAAGTCTTCTCCAATCAGTCAGAATAGTACTGACTTCAAAACGATGTTCTCATTTACTTCTCCATTCTACTACTGAGCGTATTTTTTTTGCCTCAGAGATACCTGGAACATCACTGATTTCTATATACCGATACAATGGAGTCAAAGTATGAGATGAATCTATGGGATCACAGTACACATACCTCCCTTTTTCATCTGAGCATATACGATATGATTCAATATCAGTGATATCATCGATATTTTCTACTCAAGTAGGAAAAGTATTATTTGATGTCACTGTAAAATCATGATAGATTTTGTAAAATCCATTTCAAAAAAATGAATCTGGATCAGCTACACTTCAAAGAGGGTCCATCTGCATATATGGTTTCAACTGATCATAATTACTATCACGAATATGTCGCATGAGTTCTATTTGTTCTTTTCATAGATTCGTGGCAACACTGTAGTGTCTGTTATAATCACTCATACGAATCGTCGACTGAATAACAGCATACACTGCTACTAATCATAAGGTAAATATAAAAATACCAATTAAAACTTCGATAATAGAAAATCAAGATATGGATGATTGAGTATGCTTCATAGACTAGTAATCAACGATATTAGTTTGAGTAAAATATTTCAGAGTAGTATAGAGCGGACTCGATTCATCTGCATCTGAGAATGCATATGCTATAGAAAGAATATCCTCAGAGAATCTTTCAGGAGTCCCTACAGAATCCAGATAAATATAACTTCCTGATCCACTGATAGCCTCAAATAAGAAGAGTGCATTATCCTGTCATTGTATAGCACGGATTTCAACCCCTACTGGTAATGGTCTTGTTTCGAGCAATATTCATAAAGTCGGATCAATAATAATAGATTCATATGGATATCCATAAAAAGAGAGTTGGTGTCGAGTAGATGCATCAGTATTAATATACAGTCATACCGATAAATTTGATCCTGAAGCAGTTCCTGAAACAGCGAGGTTTCGTGCTTCGTATAAACTTTGAGAAAGTTCTTTCCCCGCTTGTTTTACAGCCAATTTTTTTCATTGATAGGCATATGGTACATAGGTCAATCAAAGTATCACAAACAACAGTGTCAGGGCTACCATGAGTTCAATAAGTGTAAATGCCCGAGTATTCATATATATTTTATCCACTAAAAAAATAGAATTTTTCCAACAAAATTCTACTGTAAAAACAAAAAAACTCAAAAGAAATATTTGAGTTTTTATTGTATATATCTATGAATCTTAACCAACTACTGCAGTAACCTTGAGAATAGCACCTAAAATAGCAAAGGCAAACCAGAGAACAAACACACCAGCAATGAGGAGAGCTATTGGTTCAATCCACTTCGTTACATTTGAGAGAGAATAATCCACTTCTCGTTCATATTGACTGGCCATTTTTGCTCCAATTTTTTCAATAGATGCGGTTCGTTCTCATACTGAAAGCATTTGCAGGAATGAAGCGGGAAAATACTGTCCGTCAGTATTGACTTCTTCCATAGCAGCAACAACTCATTCTCACTTTGAAACGGCATCTCCGATCTCATCAAATAGATTTTCATAGAGAGGGCTTCGACTGGATCTTCCTACTAAAGAAAGTGTTTTTACAAAATTTACTCATGCTCATGTCAGACTGGAAAGCGTAGAGGAAATATTAGAGAGAATATAGTTTTTATATACCGTCCCAACAAGTGGAACAGCAAATAACATCATCTCTAATCTGGCATGTCCAGATGGTGTGTTTTTATACCCAATAAATGAAAACAAACTGGCTGTCACTATCAAAATCAATAATAAGATATTATCCGCAACAAAATCAGATGCTCCAATCAATATTTTTGTCGCAAGTGGAAGCTCTACATCAGCTGTCGCAAAAAGTGGCTGAATAGAAGGTACTACATAAGTTAACACTACTGTAATAGCGACAATCAGCATACTAAAAATAATTATTGGATATGTCATTGCTCCACTAATTTTTTTTCGTAGTTCTTCTCGTTGTTTCATGTCATTCGAAAGTTTTGAGAGTGATTGAATCAATCCACCTGTTTCTTCCCCTGCTTCAATAATAGATATTTCTGATAGATTAAATATTTGTGGGACTTTTTTCATGGCACGCGACAAAGAATCTCATGATTCAATATACACCATGATATCATGAATTTTTTGTTTAAAATAAACACTCTCTAGTTTTTCATGTACTGATGTCAAACTTTCTGAAAATGATACTCATCCATCGATCATCACCGCAATATATTCATAAAAATTTGCCTTATCTAAAATAGAAACCTTTTTTGAGACAAAGATATTAGAATGAAGAATCGAATCATTTTTTTGTGTATTGTTAGTCATGAAAAAATTTTATTTATAAAACATTTTTACTGGTACAGTAATGCTAAATCCTCCACTTCGCCCATCTGCTGGATAGGTAAATGAATCCATAAAAAATGCATACTCAGTATTATTCACGGTAAGAAAATCGAGAAACTGTCTCATAATTCTCTCAGAAGATACTTGTGCCGCAATATTTATTTGTACTTCCCAAAATCCAATTTCATTTTTTTGTGGTGCGGAAAAATTGATATTTTTAATCAAAATGTGTGTCACATTTTGATTCATTTTCTCTGCATACCCATAGATGAAATCAATTAATTCATTTTCACTAAATCATCTAGTATATTTTTGAACCAGTTCTTGTTGACTCAAAATATCTTTTTTATCTACTTCTAATTGAGTCAGCTCGGCACGTGCATCAACCAATTCTTGCTCAGTAGTAGTATAGATATCATTATTTTCCTGCATTTGAAAAAAGAGATCTTTGGTAAATAATACCAGAATAAATAGTGCTATAAATACGAGCGTATACGAAATAAATGTATGTTTTTGATGTTTTTGTATCATAGGAGAGAAAGTTAAGTTTTATTGAATCGTAAAGTTTAGGCCAAATTTGACGCTATCATACCCGCTGAGTGACGACACTACTCACAGTTCGAATAATGCGGTGTCATCATTTCGGTAGTCTCGAATCAGAGTAGATGATTTGGCAGCAGCTGTAATACTATCATTTCATTCTGCTATCGTATCAACTCGGATTTTATCTCATGTCTGACTATATTTTCTCATATTTACACCGTATTTTCCTGCTATTTGTGAAATATGTTGAATGTATTTTGTAACATGTGAATGCTTGGTCAATGTTTCTAGGACTCACGCGTGTTGTTTAATCGCGATATATGCCTGCATATCAGGGTCACGAGTGACTTCTCTGATACTTTGTTGCAACCCATCGAGTTGTGTTTGATTATCAGCAATCTGTTTTCCTAGATACGTATTATACCCAAATAGCCCTCATGTAACGATGACCACTACTGCAAAAAACACAATACTATTGAGGTTATTTGGTTTTTTTTTCAAGATGCTCTCTGATGTTTTTGTTTCCATTGTCTCTATTGGTTCCATACAAAAAGTTTATGTAAAAAATTAAACTAATTCTATGATACCATATCTATGGTACAAAATGCAAAAAAAACTCCCTTGAATGGGAGTTTTTTATCAAAAACATTATGCGTCCGGTGTACCCGTCAAAATATCAATCATAAATTCTGCAATTGGAAATGCTAGGAATATCAGTACTAAACCAGCAAATGCATAAATAATAGTCTTTTTTGCACCCGAAACTTTATCATCATCCCCGACTGATGTGAGGATAATAAATCAGGCATAAATAATAATCAAAACAGTTATAATAGCGAGAAAGCTGAGAACATATGCAACAACATCTTGAATATATTCCGAAGCACTTCTGTCATTCTCTAAGTCATCTACCTGTTTAATATGTTCAAAACCATTTTCTAAACCACATTTATCCGCATCATCACCATGACAGTATGGTATATCTGTCCCTTGATTAATCAGATCACTCAGTCCTGCATCCATTGGAATAGCAAAAATACTCAAACATATTGAGAGACCAATGAATAACTGAATCAATAACTTCATAATAACAATGAGTAAAAAAATAGAGAGAGCATATGCTCTGCATAGATATACGAAGTATAAAAATAATTTCTGTTTTTACAAAAAAAAATTACTATGTGCTCATGTATACACAAAAAGACATTTTCTTAATTTGACTTCTCTGGACTCCTCTTGTTGCCCTGAGCTACTTTTTAAACAGTAGTATCGGAGTATTTGAAATGATTCTGAGTATGATTCTCTACTTTATGATTTGGTATATCATAAAGATTATTTGGTATAAAATAAGAAAAAAAGATACTCCAGACGTGATAACAACATGAATAGCATTTCTCAAATCTATTGGGTGTATCAGTATCATTACCGTTTGAATAATCGGAAGTTTTGCCTATTATCAAAATGAAGTCTCTCCAGCCAGCATGCCAGAATACACTCTCAGCAACGGAGAAAAAACGATCATTTTTCAGACTATGAGTCATATCGGAAGTGTATGATTTTACGAGACAGTATGAAATAATCTGACTCTTGCAAAACAAAAGGGCTTTGTATATTTTTACGAATGAGTCCGTCCTGGAACCGTAGAAAATACGCAATGATTTAACGATGCTATTGGCATACAGTTTGATGCAGAACTCTATAAAAATTTTTCAAAACTGTATGGAGTGGTCGCACAAGATAATAGCAAATATTTTGGCCTTATTAATAATCAGGACTACAATATAGATCTCTCCATAGATGATATCATGAAAGAGTATAACAAAACAGCTGCTCCTATAACAGAATCTACTGCTCCTCCGATCGATATCAATACTGAAATCATCTCTATACTCTCAGAACTCCGAGAAAACGAACTCAAAATACTTCGATATATCAACCGTTCCATACTCAATTTTATGATCAAAAATGATCGTATACAAGAACTGATCACCGACACATTTGCGAATCCAAAACTTTTTGCTATCATTCTTGATGACAGGAACCACGTACTCTCTCAAGCTATTGAATCAAGTGAGCATAATAAGATCTATATTACCTATGGTTTACTCCACTTCGACGGAGTACTCGAACTCCTTCAAAACAATGATCCCAACTGGAAAATTATTTCCACTCAGTACCTCTACCCGATTCAATAATATCTTTTAATACTCAATAAAATATGGGCATCATGAAACAAATATGAGCAATGCTCACAGGAACTCACTCAACACAACAAAAAACTATCGATTTTTTTGAAACAGAGTTAGAAAAAATGGATAAAAAATCATCAATGAACATATCATTATTAGCCTATGATGCTTTGACTTTATGGTGACTCGATGAAACACATCAATCAGCTATTATTCAATATATAAAAGAAAAAAAACTCCTCAACCCTTGAGAAGTTAATATGTTAATGACATCCGTTAATCAACATAAAGAACAAACAAAAGAAAACACAGCTGATACTCAAAATAAAGTTTCTAATATCCTATAATTCAGAATCACTCACATCATCCAGGTAGAATAAACTACTCACATAGAGATATCATCCAATAAAATATATAAATAAAATCAGGCTGAACCCGAGTGTTAATGCTACGTCAAAAATCAGGTGCAGGGCAATAGAGAATATCAGTCCTGTAATAAAGACTTTTAAGTATCATATTTTTAAGTGACTCTGCCCATAGTGAATCAGTGCTCTGGAAAAGAAATAAGCCACCACGCTACTGCATAACACATGCACCATCACAGAAAATACGGAACGAAAAAAGTATATTTGTAATATCTCTCCACTCACTCCATACTGAACATAAAAATTATAGAGATAGAGCATGTTTTCAATACAAGCAAACCCAAGCGCAATAAATATACCGTATAAAACTCACTTCTGTGGAGTATCTATTTCACGTATACTCGACTGCAAAAAATTAAAATGCTTGCTCGATTCTTCTATAAATGCAACAATAAAATAATAGAACACGACTAATTTAAAAGATTCAAATACAATACTCTCAAATTTAATACCTGAATCAATCAATATCTCAAATCATCATAACAGTGTATTGACAGCATATAATAAAAATGATGCTCCAAATATAAGGAGACCAAAGACTCAAATATTTTTGATATATATTCAAAGTATGTTTTTATCTATGCGCAGTATCAGCAAGCCATATATCAGTGATATACTGACAATCAGTCATAACACCAGTATCAATGAAAATGCTATCTCTAAACTAGAGAAAAATGTCCCAATCTCTGAGACATAATAAAACACATTTAAATATTGTATCCCTAAAAAGTCGATGATTTTTTCGATATATAGTAGTGGTAAAACAGCCAAGGCTCACCCAAACATTCACACAAAAAATCGCTTCTTATGCAGTGGGTTATCATCAACATAAGAAAAAATATAAGCCCATATTACCATCGGAAAAAATGATATCAAAGCCAAGAGTATGTAAATTCCTATCTGTGATATCATAGTGTATTATCTAAAAATTTTATATTCCCCTACCTGAACATAGTCCTCTCATTTTTTTCATTTTTTTTGCATAAATGAAAAAATATTTCCACCCAACAATCCACCGATTCATAACATCACCAAGAATCCTCCAAGAAGATAGGCAATAATATCTGGAAATACTATTAATGTAATTCCTGCTATCAATAAAAATATTGGTCCTGTTTTCATAATATAATTTTTAATAAGTATTAGTCTATTTCTATAACATTAGTACAACCCTTATAATATATGTATATTAGCGGTTTACTAATACAAATTCTACCAAACCATTATCAGGCATAACAACAATCTCAACATAACCATCATCATCAATTTTAAATGGTGTAACTGCCACATAACCATCATTCCCCATCACCATCACTGTATCAAAAGGTCCTGAAGGTAAAACCCTAATTGTTTGGTGATACTCACTAATTTCCGATGGAAAACGGACTCGGATAAAGTTGTTAGTAATAATGTCGAAACTAGGAGGTGTGCCATAATTCACATTTTCTTCAACAACTACATCCTCAATAAAGTCTGGAATAGCATATACTCTAATTTTATTATCACGTTGATCTATACCCTCATAAACAGAAAGTCCAAAACTTTGTGATACAATATCCTCATCGACCTTGATAGTCTTAATTTTGTTTTGATTTAAAGAATCTATCCCATCACCACAACTGATTAAAGTGATCAAGGTAGCTAGGTAAATAAATAGATGAATGAATTTTTTCATAATATAATTTTTAATAAGTATTAGTCTATTTCTTTAATATTTGCACCGAGTGAGCTCAAATTTTTCACAAGATCCTCATATCCTCTATGAATATACTCTACATTGGTGATTTTTGTTTCACCTTCAGCGATCAACCCGGCCAATACCATAGCTGCTCATGCGCGCAGATCCCAGCTGGTCACGGTGGTACCAGAGAGTTTTGATGGCCCAAAGATGAGCGCTTGATGTGGATTCATGAGTGCGACATTGGCATGCATTTTTTCCAGTTCTACGAGAAAATTGAGTCGCTGTTCGAACAATACTTCGTGTATCTTACTCACTCCGGCTGCTTGTGTCATCAATACTGAGAATGGTGACTGGAGATCGGTTGGAAATCATGGAAATATATTGGTTTGAATAGATACCGGAGTAATTTTCTTAGCCTTATATACTCGTACACTGTCAGTTCATATTTTTTCTATTTCTACTCATGCTTCCTGTAATTTGAGCCTAAATGAATAGAGGTCTTCATAACATGCATTATGAATATCGATATATTTTTCTGCTGAGAGTGCTCCCATAATCATATAGGTCCCTGACTGAATATAATCAGAAACAATACTAAAATCTTGTTTTTGTGGGTGGAGTTCTGTAACTCACCGAACGGTAATAGTATTATTGTATCCGAGAGTAATATCTGCTCAGAGACTATTGAGAAAATCAACTAAATTCATCACATGTGGCTCACCAGCAGTCAAAGAAATAGTTGTTGTTCATGATCGTAGTACATTCGCAACAATCAAATTCTCGGTTGAAGTAACACCAAAACCAGCATCTATATGGAGATCTCCACCTGACAATTGACCATGTAGTTGAATAAGATCATCTGAGAGATCATATTTATACCCTATGTTTTTTAGTCCTTCTAAATGACTGTCAATCGGTCGTTTTCATAAATAACAGCCCCCTGGCATGGGAATCTGTATTTTTCACAAACGAGTTAATAATGGTGCTAACAGCAAAATAGAAACACGAATTTTCTTGATCTTATCAAAATCAAAACCAGATTCATACAATTGGCTCGCATCTAATGTGAGACAGTTATCAACAAATGTATGCACTACCCCGATATCTGATAAAATATCTAAAAACGTAAACACATCCCCTATAGCAGGAACATTATGAAGAATCGTTTTTCCAGGAACTAAAAGTGATGCTGCAATAATAGGCAGTGCTGCATTTTTAGATCCTCCTATATGTACCTCTCAGCAAAGAGAGGCCGGTCATTGAATCGTAAACAAGATATCAGAATATAAGGGAATAAATAACTTTAATACTGTCCAAAAGTATAGTAAAAAAAAATATTTTTTCAATTTTGATTTTTGTTTTTTTTTCGTATACTTTTGGACATATTTTAGACCCCAACTATTACTTTGATAAACTCATTCTACTGATATGTTTGAAATCGATTCTTTCCATACACTTACAACCTCAGCAAATAACTGAAGTGAAAAACATATCAATCTCGATCAAGATCTTGACGCATTTATCCTCCTTCAATCTGAAGACACTATATTTGCTGAATTTATTGAAAATACTATCGTTGATACTCTCCTTGATACCGTAGGAACAGAAAAAACATACCATGATTTTTGAGTTGCATTAGAACAAGTAAATAGTCTCATCCAAACATGGTGACAAGATCGAAGTGATGTTCCAAGGGTAGATGTTATCATCTGAATTCTCCATAAAAATACTCTTTTGCTTTCAAATATTTGAGCTGCATCAGCATATCTCCTCAAAACAAATAAAGAGCTCATAGAAATTACAGATGAGGATGCAAATACCTGAGAACAAAAATTTGGTTTTATATCAAATGGTGAACTGAATAATGGTGAAATGGTGTTTTTCTCTTCCAAATCACTGTTAAGTTCATTATCAGAAAGTGATATACTCGATTGTGTTGCAAATGCATCAAACGTGACGGAGTGTAATAAAAACATGCAAACTATTTTCGCATCTGAAGCATCTGAGGAACATATGTGAGTTCTCTGACTATTATTTAATGCTTACGCAGTAAAGACTCCCGAACACATTCTCCTCACTCAAGCTAAAAAATATATTCATACTATATGAGATATGGCTGTTGTTAAAAAAGCGCTCGCCTATGTCATGACACAAAAAAATACCTATTTAAAAAACGATAAAAATATAAAAACAGGTCTCTTGATGGCTGGTATTATTGTATCACTTATATTGCTCTACTCGTTATTCTCGACTCTTATCTCACTCGGGACCAATAGTGTAGATACCGAATGAGTAAAAGAAAATATTACTCAGGCTAAAACGCACTTGCGGCTCGCTTCAGAAAATCTATCCAACGAACAACTGTTTCATATTAATATACAGGAAGCACAAAGCATAGTGTCAAATTTAGAATCTGATGCTCTGTTTATAGATGATGTATCAAAACTAAACGATGACATTCGAATACTACAGGGGCAATTTAATAAAGTAAATACCTTTGAAACATCCGTCGCAGATTCTCTTTATACAGGAGATATTTCTGATGCCGTTACCGTAATTCGAAATAAACTCAAAACATATATTATTAAACCAAAAAGTATCCTCGGTCCCATCAATCTACCAGATACAAAAGTAGAAGAATACAGTTTTACCTCTCTCGAAAAAGATGAAGAATTCATCGATGTTGCCGCGATTGGAGATAATCTATATCTCCTCACTAATTTCTCAAAAATAGTGCAATTCAGTAAAAATGGTTATTTTAGTTATTCTGATGTTGCTGGACAACAAACTTGGGGAAATGCAAAAGCACTCGAATCATACGGGCAGAATCTATACTTATTAGGGAAAGAAGACAACCAAATCTACAAACATGCTAAAAGTGGAAATCTCTTTCAATCATGAAGTCCATACCTCACCAAAGAGGATCAATCAGCCCTAGGGAATCTCGTCAGTTTTAGTATAGATGGTGGATTCTATATTCTTAAAGAAGATCTCTCTATGGTGAAACTCTTTGCATCACCAAAATACCGACTCGAAAGCCTCTCACTCAATCAACTCCCAAATAACTATACTTTTGATGCATCCTCTGATATACAAGTAAAAACCAGAAATGATCTGAAATATGTGTATATGTTAGGAGATAATCGAGTATGGGTATTTCAACCGAATAGTAATGATTATAGAAACACCCAATCACTCCTCTATATCGGTCAAATTGATGGTGGAAGCGAATCAATAAAAGATTTTTACACACATCAAGATGGTGAAATTCTTATTCTCACAGAGAATGGACTCTACACTATTCACTTTGAAATCAGTGATGATCGAATCATTTTACGATAATTATTTAGCTTTCTCTAGCATATATACGCACCCATGAAAATATTTGTATTTGATACCGAAACCACTGGTTTTATCAATAAAAAAAATCCCAGCCTAGATGCACAACCAAAAGTTGTTCAGTTCGCTGGAATACTTGGAAGTCTAGAAAATGGTACCTATACTGAAATTGAGCAGATTAATATGCTCTTTAATCCTGAAATACCTATTCCATTTGCAGCATCCCAAGTACATCATATTTATGATATTGATGTCAAAGATGCTCCAAAAATAAGTGAACAAATAGATGCTGTAATGAGCATGATCAATCAAGCTGATGTTATTGTGGGTCATAATATTGAATATGATGAACAAATGATCCTCTTAGAACTCAAGAGGCTCGAAAAAGAATATCTCTATCAACCTCAGCAAGTAGTTTGTACTATGAAAACTTCCGTTGATTTCTGTGCCCTTCAATGAAATGGAGCTCGTTTCAAATACCCAAAACTGTGAGAACTCCATAAAAAACTCTTTGATGAATACTTTATCGGAGCACACGATGCCATGACTGATGTCCAGGCAACCCTTCGCTGTTTTATAGAACTGGTAGATAAAAAAGTGATTGTCCTAGAAAAAAAGAAAGAAGAAGTAATGAGTTTATTTTAATTCCCTTAATACCATATCATGACTAATTACGGATGACTGATCAATGTAGAAGAATTCGGAGACAAACGAGATTATTTTGTACCAGATCGATGAGAAATATCATTTTATTGTAAAGATTGTAAAAAAATAGTACAAACTCAGAGACCAAAACCAAATGAGTATATATTTATATGTGAAGTTTGTGATAGTTTAAATATCGCTATATGAACAGAAGAATCCCTTAAGACGAAGTACAAAATAAAATAAAGTTTTGACAAAACTATACACAATATATACACTATTTATATACCTTATATATTTACCACACAATACATGAACAAAAATGACGCATTACAGAGTGCACTCGACCAAATCGAAAAACAATTTTGAAAAGGATCTATTATGAAAATGGGAGACAAAGACGGAGGAATGAAGATCGAAACATCGAGTTCTGGTTCAGTCGCTCTCGATATGGCTCTCGGAGGATGATATGCTAAAGGAAGAATCGTAGAAATATATGGACCAGAATCCTCTGGTAAAACGACGCTCACTCTTCATGCTATCGCAGAAGTACAAAAAGCAGGATGAACCGCAGCATTTATCGATGCAGAACATGCACTCGACCCAGAATATGCCAAAAAAATTGGAGTAGATACGGATAATATGCTGATCTCTCAACCAGACTATGGTGAACAAGCACTTGAAATAGTAGATTCACTCGTGCGATCTGGTGCCGTTGATCTGATCGTTGTTGATTCAGTTGCTGCCCTCACTCCAAAAGCAGAAATCGAAGGAGATATGGGTGATTCTCATATGGGTCTACAAGCACGACTCATGTCACAAGCGCTTCGAAAAATCACAGGTACTATTAGTAAAAGTGGAACCACTGTTATCTTTATCAATCAAATCAGAATGAAGATTGGAGTTATGTTTGGTAGTCCAGAAACCACGACTGGTGGGAACGCGCTTAAATTCTATGCTTCACAACGAATTGATGTGCGACGAAAGGCTAAAGTAGAATCAGGAACGGGAATGGAAAAAGAGATCTCAGGAAATCTCACCAAAGTAAAAGTCATTAAAAACAAAGTGGCTCCTCCATTTAAAGAGGCTGAATTTGATATCATGTATAACGAAGGAATTTCTAAAGTATGAGAACTGGTCGACATAGGGGCTGATCTCGGAGTCGTTAAAAAAGCTGGTGCATTTTACTCATATGGTGAAACAAAGCTGGGTCAAGGACGAGAAAATGCAAAGAAATTTTTAAAAGAAAATGAAAAACTAGCAAATGAGATAGAAGAAGTAATTAAAAATAGTGTATAAAAAAATAATGCCGAGCTCGGCATTATTTTTTTATTTTTTATTACTTTTTTTCTTAGGCATATTGAGAATATGTTCTTTTTTCTCTGGTATGAGATTCAAAACATCTCATACCCAAAGGTTATCTCATTTAATGCCATCTTCTGGATCAGCATCTTGTCAGAGTCGTGTTGCCATAGTACCAGGTTTTTGATAATCAACCACTGCATTTACAATACGAGCGATATCTTGATCATTATCAACATCATAGTGTTTTTTAACAATTCCCCAAAGTGT
>CAZFWS010000002.1:0-26115 GCA_964522625.1 uncultured Candidatus Peribacteria bacterium
CTTTTGAATATTTTCTAATATTCATGGAGGATATGAATACGGAACCTACAAAACAACACTCTATCTAAAACAAGAACTTGAAAAGTCTGATGCAACAGGTTGGTTTATTATTCCGACTATCAATCCCTATGGTCTTGAATACTATTTTAACTATTCTACTCTGTATGATGCCTATATTAAATGACGTGGCAATCAAAACAATGTTGATCTCAATAGAAACTTTTGTACTTCAAATTTTATACTCACAAATTTTATAAAAAATGGAGAGACCTTCCAAACAGGACGGTGAGGATGCGAGAGTGAAGCAGAAACTCGAATCATAGTCGACACCCTGTCAAACTATACTTTTCACAAAGTTATATCTCTTCATTCTCAGGGAAATATATTTTTTATCCCAGATGGATCTATAGGTGATTCACGCGTAATAGCATTTTGAAAACAATTATCCAACATTCTTCCAGGCTATAGATTTGATATAGATTTTTATAATGATCACCAGAAAAAACAAAAGATTCGAGAGTACGAAATCGATGAATGATGATCTGGAAATTATACCGGAACCATGGAGACCTATATCTATGAACAATACGATATTCCCGTAATCCTCGTAGAGCTTAATGGGCACTGAAAGATTGAGTATGAGTTGAGAAGGGTTGTTGAGTTCTTGGATTAAAAAACACCTCCATGAGAAGTGTTTTTATTTATTATATCATGGTATCCCCAGCAGGAATCGAACCTACATCTACCCCTTAGGAGGGGGTTGTTCTATCCGTTGAACTATAAGGACAAAAAAAGTGAGCGTATTGTACATAAATACGTTCACTTTTCAAGTGCTATATTTTTATAAACCAGATCGTTGCTGACGCTATAAGGAGTAAAACAACAAACGCGATGAGGATCATATTGGTATTTTTTTCATATTTGAGTTCTTTTTCAAGAATCTGTTTTTTATCAACCAAGTGCTCGACCTCTTTTCCGAGATGACTCTTAGATTCTTCGAGAAGAAATTGAGATTTTTTAAAATCAACGAGAGAAATAGAGTTTTTTGCGATTTCCTCGGCTCTTCAGAGTCGAATAGAGATCTCTGTGATCAGTTCGTCCTTTTTTTGAATCTCTGATCGCATATCTGAATAAATCGTATCCAGTGCTCATCATCCAGTATTATGTGTGATCGATTGAGATGAGGTTGGTTGATGAGCATCCGCAATCACCACCTGTGGTTTTGATCCTCCTCATGCAATATTATCAACATCTCATTTATGAACATAGACAATTTTTCATCGTTTTTCTGATCGTAGTTTTCCAGATTTAATGTATCGATCCGTAGACCGGGTAGAGATTTGAAGTATATCTGACGCTTCTTGGCGAGTAAGGGTATAGAGAGACATAAAAAAATATTTATATATTATATTGTCTATAATATATAAATATTCCCTCTAGAATCAAGTTTTTTACTAGACATGCGTTGTCAATAAACCAGTTTTATTTATAAATAGGAAATTCCCTGCAAAGATTTCGAACCTCTTCTCGGATCTCTTTGAGTGCTTCATTGTCAGCAATAAATGCTTGAAATTCTTTTCGTTGTTCAATACGAAGTTCTTTATCTT
Source organism: uncultured Candidatus Peribacteria bacterium (assembly GCA_964522625.1). Taxonomy (GTDB): domain Bacteria; phylum Patescibacteriota; class Gracilibacteria; order BD1-5; family UBA6164; genus JAKVBB01. The sequence continues at coordinate 1,608 of CAZFWS010000002.1, forward strand.
CTTGATAGTGAAATTCTGCGACTATTTCTGATACTCGATAGATCCAACCAGCTACTTGTTTCATTTCTGGTTCTCGCATTCACCTGGTTGTCATAATAGGTGTTCCCATTCTGACTCCACTCGGATGAAATGGTGAACAAGGTTCATTCGGAATAGTATTTTTATTTAAGGTCATCCCTGCTATATCCAGAGCATCTTGCATAAATCCACCTCTTCCTTTTCAAACTGACATAAGTAATAAATGTGTATCGGTTCAACCTGTCGCTAACTCAAACCCATATTCTTCGAGATATTGTCAAAGTGCTCGAGCATTTTTTACAATTTGGTGTCCATTTTCTCGAAACTCTGAGGTTAAAGATTCTCAAAGAGCGACCGCAATAGCCATGGTTTGATGATTGTGTGGTCATCATTGGAGTCATGGAAACACTGATTTATCTATTTTTTTAGCAAGCTCAGGATCTTTTTGAAGACCTTTTTCTGTCGTCATAATCATAGCTCCTCGTGGTCATCAGAGGGTTTTATGAGTCGTGGTCATAATAATGTCTACATAGGGTGCTGGGGAAATATGTGCCCCCGATACCACTAACCCGGAAATATGTGAAATATCTGCCAAAAGATAGGCTCATACTTTTTCAGCAATTTTTGAAAATGCTTCAAATGGAAATTCTCGTGAATAGGCGGTAAAACCAACTACTATTACTTTTGGATTGTGTTCGAGAGCGAGTTGTTCTACTTCTTCTAAGTCAATATATCCTTCACTATTAAGCCCATATTGAACCGCATTAAAAAACTTTGATGTCGCTGAAACTTTGTGCCCATGTGTGAGGTGTCATCATTGAGAAAGAGATAATCAAAGAATAGTGTCTCCAGCATCACACACAGCGTTGTAGACAGCCATGTTCGCAGGGCTTCCACTATGAGCCTGAACATTCGCATGTGCGACCCCAGGAAAGGCTTGTTTTGCTCGATCAATAGCTAGCCTCTCAACTTCATCAATAACTTCGTTTCATCCATAGTATCGTGCTCCTGGGTATCATTCACTATACTTATTTGTAAGAGGACTTCCAAGTGCTTCAATAGTAGAAAGTGATGCTGTACATTCACTTGGTATCAATTCTAGGCTTTCTTCTTGTCTGGTCATCTCATCCATAATAAGTTGATAACAAAGTGGATCTGTTTGTTGAAGATTTTCAAAATTCATATATCTATATATCAAAAAATATTTACCTCTATCCTATCTATAATAAACAAAAAAGCGAGCAATATGCTCGCTTTTTTGTCAAAAACATGTGTATTATTCGCTTGGTTGATTTTTATCAACAGCCAGTCAAATACTTCCAAATTCTATAAAGTCTTTTAGCACTTGTTCTGCAATATTTTTTTGTCTATCAAATGTGTTTTCATAATCTTCTTCTTGTATTTTTATCACTAAATCTGGGTCGAGTCATATTTTATTAATATTTTTTCCTTCTGGGGTAAACCATTTTGCAATAGTAAGTTTTACTAAACTTCCATCATTCATTTCAAAGGGTTGTTGTACAGATCCTTTTCCATAGGTTGTTTCTCAGACTAAAATAGCTTGGTCATATTCTCGAAGTGTTGCTGCTGTTATTTCTGATGCTGATGCTGAATTTTCATTTATTAACACTACAATTTTTCATGTATATCGCTCTCAAAGTCAGGTGCTTTTATAATTTGCGTTGTAAAAAGATTCTTTGTGTTTTGTAGTAACAAGGGTTTCTCCTCTCTCAACAAAATGACTGAGTATTTCAACTGCACTCGTCAGATACCCTCCTCCATTATCTCTGAGATCAATAATAATTCCTGGTTTATTGTGAAATTCTTTAATCGCTTTTTTAAATTCTTTTGCAGTATCCTGTCCAAACATGTTAATAGAAATATATCCGATGTCATCTGTAAGTTCCTCTGAATGAACAGAGGGGATTTTTATTTTTTCTCGCACTACTGTGATTGAAAGTATATCTTGCTCTGATTGACGAAGTACCTGAAGAACAACTGAGCTTCCAGCTGGTCATTTAATATATTCTATCGCATTATATAAATTCAAACCTTTGAGTTTATGATCATCCGCTTGTACAACAATGTCTCATTTTCGTATATCGTATTTTTTTGCAGGAGATCATTTAATCACTCGATCTATTTCTACTCATAGAGGGTGTTTTAATACCACAGCCCCTATTCATTCAAAATCTCCAGCAAGGGCTTCTTGAAATTGTTCTGTTTCTGTTGGACTTAAGTATTCTGAAAAAGGGTCTCCGAGTCATTCTACCATTCCATCAATAGCTCCATCAACAAGGTCTTGTTTTTTAACCGGGTCTTCACTATAATTATTTTCCTGTATGATATCATATACTTCCCAAAATTTTCCGAGATTGAGGTCTTTTGTATTTGAAAAAATACTTCATATTTGCGTTTTTTCATGGTTATTTCATAACGAAAATTGATATTTTTGAGTGATAAAAAGAGTCGTAAATACTCAGAAAAGAAAACTTGTTAAAAAAATAATAAAAACAAGTGAAATATTCTTTTTTTTATGATGGTCTGACATAACTATTTCTGTGATTGATAAAAAATATTTTAACAAATTCTACTATATGTTTTTGGAGATAAAAGACAAGTCAATGAAAAAAATACATTTTTGTGGAAAGAATGTTAAAAAAAATATTTTCCTTTAAAATACGATAAATTATCTATGTTTTTAAAAAGTAATTCTCATAAAAATCTTTTGACTTCCCTTTATATAGGGAAAAAAATAATTAACATGTTCTCCTATTAATAAGAATATATTTAATATAATTATATAATACACAACACTCTCAAAGTTATACACATAAATAAAAGTATTTATTTGTGAGGAGAAGATATATATGCTATACTAGATATATATTATTACTTATTTTTATATTATGCTATTTGATTTTTTCAAGAAACAAAAAGACATAACCAAAAAAAAGAAACTTTTAGAAATAAGTTTACGTTCTATGAATATACCAGATTCACAAAAACAGCTGTATATAAAGGCATTACAAATTGCGAGTCAGGAAGATGTCGAGACATTATTTAAAAATATTACCCATTTTATTGAAAATATTGAACTCAAAGAAATAGCAGATATTCAAAAACAAAGTTTTTCTCAGGTTGCTGGAATGCGAAAAAAAGAGGCAGAAGAGCGGACCAAAGAGATCAACTCGTTTTCATTTTTACTTTCTAATATATAAATCATGTCAGTAGAACAAGTAAAAATTCCTGAAATAAACATAAAACCAGAAAGTTTAGACGAACATATGAATCTTTTATTAGTAAAAAGTGAAGAGGTTTGTAAACAACATGAAGGTGAATATATTTGTGAAGTAAAGCTTAAGGAGATGCAAAACTTAAAAGAAAATTCACAAAAATTATGGTATATATATGCAAATAGTTTAGATAAGTATGTAAATCAAGTAGTATAACTTTAATTCTATGCAAAAATATAAAGTATCAGTTACAAAAAACCAAAAGCGATATGCTTTGGTTATTAGTGCTGAGAATGAAATACAGGCAAAGGAGCGAGTACACAAGGAGTGATACTCTATTTTAGGTATAGAAAAAATTGATACATCAAATCTATCATGAACACAGTTTATATTTCTTGTAGAAAAGGATGGAGAAGTGAAAAGTTGAAAAGTAGTATGAGAAGATATTTTTAAAATATATCTCAAACTAAAAAAAGACCTTTGATACCATGTTTTATCACTGTATTATTCAACTCAAAAAGACATATCCGATGACGAAAAACAAAAAATCATTCAAGAACTTGAAGAACAATATAGCTACTATATTCAAAAAGAAGATAATAAAGCCACTAAAAAAGAAGAAGTGAAAAATCCAGATACTCAAATGGATAATTTCTACATGAAAAAAGAGCTCGAAGAAACATATAAGTTTATAGACTTTGTTCTCTCAAAAGTTTCTTATCTCCTTGAAAATCCTCATTCTGGCATCTCTCAAGAAAAAAGAGATATTTTAAAACGTGTGTATAATGGGATTATACAAATCAAAAAAACAACTAATATTTCAAAACTAAAAGAAGCATGAGAAATGGCACTTTTAAAAGTATGAGAAATTGAGGTTCGACAGCTTGAAAAAAATAAATCTGATTCTATTCAAAAACACCTTAAACAAACAAATAAGCTCTTAAAAGAGGTTGGGTCAAATAAAAAATTTATCCCTCAAAATAAAGACATATCATACTTATTAAAAACTATTGTATGAGATTTTTCTCAGAATATTACAAATATATTTAAAAAGAAAAAACGAGCCATAGACACACACTCATATGAGTACATTAAAAACTCACTCGTACTACAAAAATATAGAGAAAAATTACGAAAAAATACGCTTCAAATTATTATTAATGCAGTTTCATTTTTATTTCCATATTGAAAAAATATTGATACACGAGATGGTATATTATTAGAAAGAAGAGTACTACAGCAAAATATATCTCTATTACAAGCAAAATTAAAATGAGGAAATTTCTCATATAGTCGAATTATGAATTTTCGACTGAAGATCCATAATTTTTTCATCGGCTTTATTCAAACAATGCGGTATTATATCGGAATAATTCTTTTTTGTTATACTCTTTTATTTTTGAGTTATTTTATAACTCTGTCATATTTTCCAGATATACTACACTATATTTCATTTTCCCCAGCATCGATACTTTATATAGTGATTTTGATAATGATTTATATCATCTTATATCTTATGAAGTGATTTATATCATCTCTTATCAGCCTTGTTTTATTTTCATTTATTTGTATATTTCTACTTGTTAACTTCTAAATAATTTTTTATGAAGTGGTGAGTTGCGAGTATCTGTTTCATCTTTTCATTGATATTTTTTTTCCTCTCAGGAATCACTATACCAAATACTATAGAGTATGGACCTATTCACCCTCTGTTTTTTTCTTTTATATTTATGGGGCTTTTTTTTGTCACTTTTTCTTTTTTTTGATCAAGTCGACATAAAAACAATGATGATACTATTCCGGAGGAAATATATGATGACATAGAGCAGAAAAACTCTGAATTAAACTCTTCTATTACATCTTTTTTACAGAGAATTCTCCCTCTTATTGTGTATGTATTTACCCTATGTGTTCAAGTATTATTATATAGTTGGTATGGTTTTTGAAATATGTGGATAGTCTGTATTCAGGTTTTGTATAATATTTCATTTTTTTCTTATTTTGTTCTTCTCCCGTATAGTTTTTATTTCTCTTCAAAAGCAGTAAAATATACATCTTTGTTTGCGAGTTTTTTTGGAATTATATTCTCAGGAATATATGTATATATACAATGATTTAGTATTCATATTCTCCTTTTTTTAATATATGGAATTTTATTCCATTATCATTTTCATGCTCGATATGAAAATATCATTAGCTTATGCTGGAGTGTATGTGCTACATTTTTGTTTTTTTATAGCACATTTTTGTTTTTTAGTGATATGTATTTCTAAGTTTTATTTTTTAAAAAGGAGTGTATATGAGATTTTTTTCATATTTTTTTGATATCGTTTTTCCTAAAAAATGCTATATTTGTTCCTGTCCTGGGAAATATATATGTTTTGATTGTCAGAGGAACATTAAGTATTCAAATGATTCAAAAAATAACATTGTTTTATATCATTATAAACCGATTAAAAAACTCATTCATGATGCAAAATTTTATGGTAAAAAAGACATATTGAGAGAAATATGAGTGAGTATGGGAGAGGCTCTTCTACAGAAGAATGTAACTATAAAAAATAGCCTCATTATACCCGTACCCCTTCATTTTTTAAAAAAACTTAAAAGGGGATATAACCAGACTGAAATTCTTGCACAACAGATATCTCTTATCACAGGGATACCCTATACTAATAATTTAGTGGAACGAAAAAAACAGAGCAGACAACAGAGTCATTCTTCTCGACACATGAGACAACAAAATATAAAAAATTGCTTTTATGTTCATCAAAATCAAACAGACAATATAGACAAAAAACATATTATTCTCGTTGATGATGTTATTTCTACAGGAAGCACATTACATGAAGTCAAAAAACAACTCGTTTTAAATTATCCAAATATTACTATTACTACGCTCTGTATTGCCTCTGATTAAATATAAAAAATATTTACTTTTTTCTTATAATTTATATACTTTTTTTAATATAAACTATCAGAAATTATGCAGATATATAAAAAAATCTTCCGCATCCTCTTTACTTCGATGATATCTATATTTTTAGCTGTTTCAGTTGTTCTGGCTTGGACAGGTGTGATAGCTGAAACAGGGGATATTATTACGGTTGAAAAATGGAATGAGCTCGTGACATATATTGATGCTAAACTATCACCTACGAACATTATTTGATCAGGCTCTGTTTTAGTATCATCAAGCTGATCAGATGTGACTATTGCGTATGCTCCAGAAGGAGTCGCTCCATATATTTCATCAGAGCCGACATTTGTGCCTTCAAGCGCAACGGTATCTATTGAAATAGAATGAGAATACATTACCCCAGCAACAACAGTGTCTATTCCATGATTTGATGGTACCATTAATAGTACTACCGTAACATCTCCTACCTCTCTTTCTTTAAATCTTACTACAACAGCTACTATAGGAGAATATGACTTAGTTCTTGCAAATGGATCTGCGCAAAATACGGTTTGGCCTGGAAATGGTGCAAATCAATTTGATATTGATGTTTCTCCAACGGGGACATGACCAGCATGAGTATATACAGAAGATTTTGAAGTAGGAGTATGAAATTGGATAGATTCACCAGGATTAGTAGCATTTACACGAAATCAGGGATGAACTCCATCATGACAAACAGGACCATCTGGAGGGGCTGGGTGATCTACTTGGTATGTATATACAGAAGCGACTGGTGCAAACAATCCGAATGTTGATTTTGGTATCGAAACATCCCATTTTTCACAGATTCAATCTATTAGTTTTGATTATCATATGTATGGAGATGGTGGATGAATGTGAAGCTTTGAATTTCAGACATTTTATGCAGGAGTATGGACGACTCAGTGGAGTTTGTCATGAACACAACAAACAGCAAATGGGGATCCATATATCAACCAATTTATTGATTTATCAACTATTCCGGTTGAAAGTATACGATTTTTTACTACGAGTTGAGATTATCGATCAGATGTTGCAGTAGATAATGTGGTGATTACGAGTATATAGTATTTGATTATTATCTAAAAATATTATATAATAAATACATAAATTATTTTCTCATTCTTTTATCATATGAATATATGAAGGAATGTAAAAAAAGGAGGCCCTAATACCTGTGTTAAGGATGCATATAGTTCCTTAGATTTAAAGGTATCATCTTTTTCAGATTTTACTGCTACAGAAATTCATTTTGCTCTTGAGTGAGATTGAGTTGATTATGATATCCTTCCATTGAAATTAACAGAATCTCCCAAGAATAAATTTAATATTGATCAAAGTTTGATTTCTTATTGTACATCTCTTTCTACTATTACTCAAGATACTTTTAAAATATCTTTTTATAAATATCCATTAGGATGATCAGGAAAACAGAGGTTTGATATATCATGAAGTTATTGGGTGAAAAATACTAAGTGCATAGAAATATCACTGAAGCAGATTATCTTAGATGAAATAGACCAAGTAAGTCTTCAGGAACAGCTAAGAAATAAAGTATTTAAGATAATTTCTCATATTCTTTCTAATAAATCTTGGAATACACATATTCAGGACCTCGTTGATGAAGCGGCATAAAAAAATATATTCTTGTAATATATTTTTTTTGCTTACAATAATATATCGTATGTATATTATTTCTTTTTCCTGCTTTTTATGTCAGAATTTTTACAAATATTTGGTGCTCGGACACATAATCTAAAGAATATAGATGTAAAAATTCCAAAGAATAAAATGACCGTTATTACTGGTGTTTCAGGATCTGGAAAATCATCCCTGGCATTTAATACTATTTTTGCCGTTTCACAGCAAAAATATCTTGAAAGTCTGTCGAGTTACGCTCGAATGTTTATTGGATGAATGAGTGAAGAGGCCCAGGTTGATGAGATCCTCTGACTATCCCCTTCTATTAGTATCGACCAAAAAACAACCTCAAAAAATCCTAGGTCCACTGTTGGGACTATTACAGAGATCTATGATTATTATAAACTTCTCTATCTTCATGTTTGAGAAAGACGATGTGTGAAGTGTGGAACAGTAGTAAAAAAAGACTCTATTCAGAGTATTATTGATTTTCTACAAACTCATGCCCAAGATACAAAATTTATTATTACAGCTCCATTAAAAGAAGATTTTGAAGATTTTGAAATACTTAAAAATAGAATACTTGAACTCGGATTTATTCGATTTCTTGTATGAGACACAATATATACAGTAAATGATACTACAGACATCAAGAACCCTCAAGGTGTATCTCTTATGATCGACCGATTGAGTATAAAAGACTATAGTGATATGAATTCAGCTGATAGTAAACGACTCAAAGACTCTCTTGATCTCGCCTTTAAAACAGGAAATGGACAACTTGAAATTCAACTTCATACCCCAGGTGGTATTTCTACGATGCCATTTTCAAATGTATTTGTCTGTTCTGCCTGTGGACATATTCCAGTGGAACTCAGCATATCAAGTTTTTCATTTAATTCACATTCATGAGCCTGTGAAAGCTGTCATGGACTGGGGGTTAAAAAAGTCTTTTTAGAAGAAAATATTGTGAATGAAAACCTGACTCTTTTAGAGTGAGCTATTATTGCACCAGGATTTGGGTGAGATTACTTTTTCTCACTTCTGAAACAGATCGAAACAGAAACAGGAATCCGTTTAAATATACCTTATAAAGACCTGAATAAAAAAGAAAAAGACATTATTCTGAATGGAACGGGAACAAAAAAATATTCGGTTCAATTTAAAAGTGAACGAGGAACCCAAAATACCTATCAATCAGCTTTTGAAGGGGTGATTCCAACTCTGACCAGACGATATTTTGATGGAGGATCAGAAAAAGGGGTCTATGATGACTATATAGTAGACATGGAATGTCTATCATGTGAATGACATCGACTCAATCCAGAAGCTCTCTCTGTATTTATACAAGGAAAACATATTGGTGAGGCAACTCAAATGAGTGTGAAAGATGCTCTTGATTTTTTCTCTCAATTAGAACTTTCCCCTACTCAAGCATATATTGCCGAAAAAGTGCTGAAAAATGCACTGGACAGACTCTCATTTCTTCTCTGAGTTGGACTGAGTTATATTACTTTATCGCGAAATGCAGGAACACTCTCCTGATGAGAGGCTCAACGTATACGTCTCGCTACTCAAATAGGAACCAAACTCGAAGGGATTATCTATGTTCTGGATGAACCATCAATTGGACTTCATCCTCGTGATAATGATATGCTGATTGAAAATCTAAAAAAATTAAAAGACCTTGGAAACACACTTATTGTTGTTGAACATGATGAAGATATTATGCAAAATGCAGATCATATCATAGATGTATGACCAGGAGCTGGTATTCATGGTGGGTGAATTATAGCTGAATGAACTCAGGCAGAACTTATTCAAAATAAAAAATCTATTACTGCTCCATTTTTAAGTGGAGAAAAAAAGGTGCTCGTAGAGAGAAAAAAAAGAGAAAAAAAGAATTATCTCACTATTACTGGAGCCTCTCAACATAACCTTAAAAATATAGATGTATCTATTCCTCTTGGAAACTTTGTGACGGTAACAGGAGTTTCTGGTTCTGGGAAATCTAGCCTCGTAAATGATATTATTGCTCAACATCTTGCTAATAATTTAAATCGTGCCAAAAGAACTGTTGGAACGTACGTGAGTATTGAATGAGTAGAGCATCTCGATAAAACAATTATTATTGATCAATCCCCTATTGGAAAAACCCCTCGAAGTAATCCAGCAACATATACGGGAGTATTTACTCCTATCAGGGAAGTTTTTGCTATGAGTGAAGAGGCAAAAATAAGAGGATATGGACCAGGTCGGTTTAGTTTTAATACCAAGCAAGGTCGTTGTCAGGAATGTGATGGAGATGGAACAAAAAAAGTAGAAATGCATTTTATGGCACCTATTTATGTTGAATGTGAGGCCTGTCATGGGAAACGATATAATCCAGAAACACTTCAAATTACTTATAAAGGAAAAACCATTGCAGATGTACTTGATATGACGATTGAAGAAGCAATTGGCTTTTTTGGAAATCATCCAAAAATCATTAAAATTCTCAATACCCTTCAAGAAGTGTGAGTGGGATATATGAAGCTTGGACAAGCTTCAACGACTCTTTCAGGATGAGAAGCTCAGAGAATTAAGCTTGCGACAGAGCTTTCTAAACGATCTACTTCTCAAACCTGTTATATTCTTGATGAACCCACTACAGGGCTACATTTTCAAGACGTCCAAAAACTCATGAATATTCTTCATTCACTCGTAGATAAATGAAATACCGTTCTGGTAATTGAACACAATATGGATGTCATACTGAATTCAGATTATTTGATAGATATTGGTCCAGAATGATGAGATGCTTGAGGGAAATTAGTTGTGGCTGGAGAAATAAAAGATGTCGAAAATTGTCCACAAAGCTACACAGGAAAAGCTATTACTAATCATAAAAATAGATGTTAGACATATTACAAGAAAATATTAACATCACCCATTTATCGAATTACAAAACACCCGCGACTACTCGTTGGTATTTTGAGTTAAACACTCTTCAAGATATTGAATTTCTGTCACAGATTTTTGATTTTGTAGACAAGTATAATATTCCAGTATTATGTATAAGTTGAGGAACCAATATGCTTTTTGCATTTGAAAAATATGAGTGACTTGTGATCAAAAATAACCTTTCATGATGGTCTTATGATAGAGACACTTATATACTTAATACAGCTTCAAATGAAGCTATTTGGCAAATAGCAGAAACACTTGAGTGTGATTTTTGACAGGACCTTTGGCATCGATTTATTGGACTCCCAGGGAGTATTTGATGAGCCATTTATTGAAATGCGGGGTGTTTTGGTTTAGAAGTACAACATCATTTTTTAGATTGCCAAGTATATCATATTCCAAGTAGGAAAACACAGACATTGACGAACTCAGAAGCGTCTTTTAATTATCGCACATCACACTTTAAACAACATTCTGGAGAATATATTATTTTGAGTGCTCGATTTAATCTATCAGAAAAGCGTGAAAAATATCATTCAGATGTAGATAATATCTATTTTAGAGAACATCAGCAGCCGAAATGAAATAGTTGTGGAAGTTTTTTTAAAAACCCCAGCCGAGAACAATCTGCGTGATCACTTATTGAGCAAGTTGGACTCAAGTGACACTATTATTGAGGAGCATATTTTAGCGAAAAACATGCAAATTTTCTTATGCATGATGGACAAGGAACATATCAAGATATGCTAGCGCTTATTGATTTAGCGTTGCAAAAAGTAAAAGATGCTTATAATATTGAACTAGAAAATGAAGTGCGCATTATTACTAACCCTTAGATTATGCAAGGAAATATTAAAAAACTTCTTCTGATATTTTGTATATCAGCTGTAATAGGATTTAAGATTTTTACAGAATTATATGTTGGTAATTATTGTGCTCCACGATGAGGATATGTTGTTGTTTGAAGTAATGAAGAAATTGAAAAAATGAAACATTGTTCTGACAGCTTTATTTGTAAAATTGGAAATGTAGAACATTCTTCCTTGCCTCCAGAAGAGGACTGAAAACCCCCGATTCAAGTTAAAAATTTTAGCTGTGATCGACGATTTTAATTTTTTAATTTTTTTATGTCAGAAACTACTCGAATACATAAATACATGTCAGAGGCTGGAATATGTTCTCGAAGAAAGGCAGAAGAATATATTAAGGCCTGACAAGTGACCGTAAATGGACAGTTGGCAACTATTGGACAACAGATTACTCCTGGGATTGATAAAGTAAAATTATGAAATGATGCCATACAAGAACAAAAGAATTTGGTATATTATAAAATCAATAAACCACGAGGAATATTAACTACCTGTGCCGAACATGGAGATCAAAATATAATAGATATTATAGATGTTCCAGAAAGAGTATTTCCGATTGGGAGACTCGATAAAGAATCTACAGGACTATTAATTTTGACAAATGATGGACGACTCACTAATTACCTTATTCACCCGCGTTATGCCCATGAAAAAGAATACGTTGTAGACACTTTTTGACCCATAAGTGACGAATGACTTCAACAAATGCGCGAATGAATATTAGTGTTGGGGAGTATGACACGGGAAGCTCAGATTAAACGAATATCATCTGGAAGTTTTTCTATTATTCTCACCGAATGAAAAAATCGACAGATTCGTCGGATGGTGGAACAGGTTTGAGGACGAGTAAAAAAACTCAAACGTATCAGAATCGAAAACATTGTCATGTGAAAACTTCAACCAGGAGAGTATAAAATGCTTTCAAAGTGAGAGAAAAAAGAATTATTTGATCGGATCGGGATAGAACAATAAAAAAGAAGCATTATTATGCTTCTTTTCTTATATTATAAATTCCTTGAATTTCACGTTTAATATTTTTAAGTATTCTGAGAAAACTTTGTTTCATTTCGGCATCATTTTGGAATTGTATTATACCGATATTTTTGAGTTTTTGACTCTCTCATTCGAGATTTTTAAGATGTAGAGTAATTCTTTTTTCTCTGTCAGATAGATTTGAAGTGTCTCGAAAGTCAGAAATGATTTTAATAATGACTCGATTCAGTATAATAGAGAGCTTTTCTCAGAGTTCTTGGTATCTTTTTTGATTCTTTTGTAATTTTTTTTCAAAGCTGTTTTTTTCATCTCGAAGAATGTACTGAAGAGTGTTATTAATGTCTTTAATTTGTTTTACAATCTCAATAAGTGCTTTTTCGGCAGTATCTTGATCTATTTTTCAGGATTTTATTTTTTCAACATATGTTACGAGGTTATTCAGACTCTCAATATTTTCTTGTACCTTTTGGTGTGATTCAAGAGAGTATTTTTCTGCAAAGAGAATAATTTTTTCACGATGTTCAAGGATATATTTTTCTATCAGTTCTGCTTTTTGTATTATTGGTTTTTGACTCTCTGCAGCAGTATATCAAAAAAAAGCAAATCATATGAGTATTGCGGAAATAATGGAGAGGAAATACTTTTTCATTTACTTTTTCTTATTCTCTAATATATTGATTATATATATGATGGTATTTTTTCAAGTTTTCTACCATCTTTTTTTATAACACATACACATGATAGTTTGTTTTGATCTTGAGACGACCGGACTCGATAAAAAAAAGGACGATATAATAGAAATAGCCCTCGTTAGATTTGATGAGAAATTTAATATTTTAGATAGCTATACTACATTAGTAAACCCAGGACGGGAAATACCAGATATTGCGGCAAATATTACTCATATATCTGATGAAGACCTTATTGATGCACCAGATTTATGAGACATTGCTTCTCGGGTGAGAGAATTTATTGGGGATGCCCCACTTCTTGGACATAATGTATTTTTTGATCGTGATTTTTGCGTTGAGAAATGAATCGATATATCAGACAATATAGTGCTTGATACATTTTTTCTTGCGAACTTTCTTTGTTTTCAAGAATTATCACTCAATTTAGAAATGCTTTGTGAAGTCTATAATATTGACCTTAGAGGAGCGCACAGGGCCTTGAACGATGTTCATGCTACGCTTGAACTTTTTAAAGCACTCACTCATCAAATACAAGCTCTTCCAAAAGAAGAAAAAAATAATATTATCTATATTCTTTCAGAGAGTTCTGATAGGAGTGTGGCATATTTAAAAGATTTTCTCTTTCCGGAATATATCGATAATAGTTATGGTCTTCATGAGTTTAGAGAATCACTGTTAAGAGGAATTCATCTACCAGATGTACTACTACCACTTGAGACTCAAGTGGTATCGTCTCCTTATGAAAATACGGGAGATTATTTTTCATCTCAAGGTGGCCTGGAAACACGAGAAAATCAACAACAAATGTCAGACATTATTATGGACAATTTTTCACAAAATGGACATGTTGCTATTGATGCACCAACAGGGCTTTGAAAAACCTATGCCTACCTGATTCCATCCATTATTCATGCAAAAAAAACGGGTGAAAAGGTCTATATAGCAACAAAAACAAAACAACTTCAGGATCAATTATTTTTTAAAGACTGTGTATTTTTACAGGAACAAGAAAATGGACTTCATTTCACAAGTGCAAAATTAAAATGAAAAAATAATTACCTGAGTATACTCGAATTTATTAAGGAAATAGAGCTCGGATCATATAGTTATCAAAAAACAACATTTTTATTAAAATTAATTCGATGGATCTGAGTCACACATCATGGAGAAACAGATGAAATTGGATACTATGGAGAAGAAAACAAATTTATTCGTTATCTCACAGCAGAAGATCCACTTATTCTTACGGATAAAAACCCATATAAGGCCTATGAGTATTTATATAATGCTCGAGAAACAGCAGAATCAAGTGATATTGTTATTATTAATCACTCTTTGTTATTTGCAGAAGTTCAAAACTCCTTTAGTGCGATTACAGCACCAGAACATATTATTTTTGATGAGGCACACAATATAGAAGAAAGCATCACAGAAGCACTTCGAAAAAAAGCATCACTCTGATATATACAGGATATTTTTCATGTTATAGAGGGGCTTTTTGACCGAAAAAATATTCCTAAAATTCCTCTTTCAAGAGTGAAGGATAACTATATAACACATCTTTCTTATGTATTTGATGAACTTTCATCATATTTATCGAGCCAGGTATCTCAGGAAAGCCCTTATAAAATAACTCTTTTAAAAACTGAATTTTATCAGACCAGTACGATACAATTACTGGCAAAAAAAATTACAAAAGCAGAAAAAGAAATATTACAACTTCTTGAAACAACGAATTCTTATAATTTTTCAAAAGAAATAGTATTGCTCAAAGATTTTTTTAGCATTATAGGAGTATTTTTAGATGAAAATAATACCGAATCTATTAAAATTCTCACCGAAAATGAATATGAGGGATTTTTTATAGAATATACTCTATTAAATCCAGGATCCTATCTAAAAAAACACCTTTGGAGTAATTTAAAAACAACGGTTTTGACATCAGCAACACTAAAAACAGCAGGGAATTTTGATTATATTACACAGCTACTTTCTCTTCAGGATTTTGAATTTTATGCATTTGAAACAGATTTTGATTATTCAAAACAAGCCACACTTTTTATGGTGAACGACTTATGAAGTATTAAAAATAATTCTACTCAGGTGGTTGAGTTTCTTTCACATCTTTATGGTGCCGTGTGATGAAGGGTGTTAACACTTCTCACGAGTTTTTCTATGATACGAAAAATATATACTCACTTGTATCCGCATTTAAAAAGTGAGTGAATCACATTATATGCCCAATCAATCGGAGGAAGTAAAGCAAAACTTTTTCATAATTTTACAAAAAAACCAGATTCATCTATTCTCTTATGAACCAATAGTTTTTGGGAAGGAATTAATATAGAGTGAGATGCACTTCAATATCTTGTGATACATAAATTTCCTTTTCCTGTTCCGACCGACCCTATATTTTTAGCACGGAGTCAGCTTTTTGATAACCCCTTTGCAGAATACTCTATTCCAAAGGCCATTATCAAATTACAACAAGGTTTTGGTCGACTCATTCGAAGTAAAACAGATACAGGCGTCGTTATATTACTTGATGACAGGATTTATTCTACAAATTGGGGACAGGTATTATTGTCTGCATTTCCAGAGAATATTCGCATTAAAAAAACGTCTACTTCCTCACTGATTCAATTGTTAAAAGATTATAAAAACAATATCTTATAAATAGTAAAGAGGATTATTTAGTAGTCTTTTTTGAAGTATGTTATTATAAAAGAGATTATTTTATTGATACACATATTTATATGGATGAAAAAACAAAAATATCTCAAGAATCCAATCTGCAAGAAGAAAATATTTTTGATGAGTTTGCTCAAGAAAACCACTTACAAGAAGAGGTGAAAAAATCTCCTATTGATATATATACGTATTCTGAGAGCCTCATTAAGGGTATACAGGCATGTATAGTAATTATATTGAGTGCTTTACTTCTTTTAGGGGCTTATGTTTTGATACAAAAAAATGAAAATTTTTCTTCTTCTCCATTGTTAGATCCAGTTTGTTTTCTTTTTATAGGAGACCTCTCTCCAGCAGCATGAGGATGTTCTTCTATCACAGTTCTAAAAAATAGATATGATGCTGAATTAAGTGCGGTTCAATCATCTCAATCTGAGCAGATATTGAATTTACTTGATACTGTATATCAAGTAAAAAATTTCCATAAAACAAAATCGGTTGTGTTTGTTTCTGAGAAAACAAACAATAAATTACCAGTGAGTGATATTCTTTCAGCATTTGATGATATAAAAGCAGAATTTGATACGGTCGAAAAGAATAAAATTCAGTGCAATAATATCACTATAGAACAGTCAGGAGAACTTATTATGACCTGTAATGCATATTCTGCATGATTTGAAAAAGGAATTAAGGGGTTTGATGCAAATCGGGCGAATGTCGAAGGAACATCTATTTCTATTGCAAATAGTTTTCTAAATTTTATTGAGAAAAAATCAGATGAGTTTACTCTTATGAATCGACAAAAAGTCTTTCGTGCCCAGAAGCTCATAGGAGACCAAACATGATATACTCTTAAAACAAGCTTTTCGGTCCACTTGAAATATAAAACAAATAATCTATCTCTTTAATTTTCGTCTATGAATACTCAGAATAAACAACAAAGATCCATCCTTATTACACTTTCTTTTTATAGTGTGATATTATTTATATTGATATGAGTCGGGGTATTTCTTCTCTATCCAGAAATGCGTTATATAGAAGCAAAAAAAATACAAACAAATAATAAATATACAGAACTTGAAGAAGTAAAAACCACATGAATATCACTGGATATTTTTAAAGATCAAGTAAGTGAAAAGGTGTCTACTCCATATGAAAAACAATTAGTACAAAATATCGATGCAAATACATACCAGGTTTTTACTCATACTGGAAGTATTCCCTATACTGAATTTTTAGAAAATTTAACACAAGAACTTCAACAGAAAACAGAAAAGAGCTCTTCAGATTCTGATATTATTGGTCAGATTCTTCCTATATATGGAGGAGAACCAGAAAATCCATACACCCTGAGTGATTTCAAGTTTGTCAATTATGTAGAATCTATATTTGAAACATTTGATCTAGAATATGAATGATGAATTGGTATACAAGATGTTGTTTTAGTAGAGGATTTTTCCTCTGAAAAAAATAAAAATTCTTTAGAAGCAAGTATTTTTTATATTCCTTTGGAGTTAAAAATTACGGGGGCTAAAAAATCAGTGTTAGATTTTTTGCACTACGTTGAGAGCACAGGAAAAATTAATATAGAAGGAGAAGCTATTGAGTTGTATAGTGATAATGTCCTTTCTCTTTGAAGACTTCCTATTATTCTTGAATGAGAGAATTATTCGCCAGAATATAATATCTATAAAAATCCAATGATTGATATTGCGAATATTCGTATGGAAGACTACCTTGATTCATCTATTTCATCTCGAAAGGAACAAAGTTTTATTGATTTTGTGCGTGAAACAAGAGGAAATGAAGAATTTATTTTTGATGTTACCCTTCATTTTTATGTTGAAGGACTCCCACAGTATAAAATTCAAAACAAAATTACACAAATCGTAACAGATTATAATAATATTAAGGCGAAAGCCATTAAAAAACGAAAGAGTGCATCTACGAGCGCAGGAGAAAAAATAATACTCGATACTGTTATTGATTACCTACAAAGTATTAATAGCGAGATTAAATCACTTCAAGATAATCTGGCAAAACAATTAAAAATGGAAACATTGTATATTGAAGCACAAGAATTTGAAAAAATATTTACTCAGATTCAAAATAAAATTTTACCAGAAGAAAAATAATTCCTATGAAATACGGAGAAGTACTTGATATTCTGAAAGACGGAGTCTATAAATGAGATGATATTCAAAAAATATGTGACTATATTATTTTATGAGCTGTTTTAGGAGATTCATCTGATATACATATTGAGCCCCTGAGCTCATATGTTCGTTTGAGATATCGGCTTGATGGAGAACTCAGAGAAATTTTAGAATATCAAAAATTTCTCCATCAAGGGATTGTAGCTCGGTTTAAAATTCTCGCAGATTTAAAAATAGATGAATCACGAATTCCTCAGGATGGACGAATTAGTAAAACAATAGAAGGGAAGGCTCTTGATCTACGAGTTTCTACACTTCCCACTGTTCATGGAGAAAAAATAGTAATGAGAATCGTTGATAAAAGTAAAAAAATTCCTGATTTTCATAAACTAGGGATTGAAGGAAGTAATCTAGAGATTATTAAAAAAGCGATCAGTCTACCAAATGGAGTTATTTTGACATCTGGACCTACTGGTTCTGGTAAATCAACAACACTCTATTCCGCCCTTACTCTTCTTAATAAAATCAATGTCAATATTATGACACTGGAAGACCCAGTAGAAAACCAAGTTGATGGGGTGAGTCAATCACAGGTCAAACCAGACATATGATATAGCTTCGCTTATGGTCTCAGAACAGCGCTTAGACAGGATCCAGACATTATTATGGTATGAGAGATGCGGGATAAAGAAACGGTTGATATTGCTATTGAGGCATCATTAACAGGGCACTTGGTATTGTCTACAATACATACAAATAATGCCTCAGAAACCATTACTCGACTATTAAATATGTGAGTACAACCATTTCTGCTTCCAGCATCTGTAAATGCTATTATTGCTCAACGACTAGTAAAGAAACTTTGTAGTTGTAAAAAACAGGTTCCTATTCAACAAATCAACCCAAGTGTTTTAAAGGATGTAAAACACGCATTGAACATGACTCCTAAAAAAGAACTGGCTGCCAGGGTTGGAGACAAAATGAAATCACCATCATTTTATGAACCGGGTTGATGTGATGAGTGTGAAAATACCGGGTATAAATGAAGAGTGTGACTCTATGAAGTACTTGAAATCACTCCATGAGTGAAAGAAATGATTCTTAATGGAAGTTCTGCGTATAATATTAATAAGCAGGCCATCGAAGATGGAATGATCTCACTCGAACAAGACGGTATTATGAAGGCTCTTAAAGGGCAAACCTCTCTTGAGGAAGTATATCGAGTGGCAAAAACACAGGGACAATAATTTAATTTTTTACTTTTGTGGATATGACACAATTATGATGAAAATATGACCAGAATGTCGAACAAAAAAACCTAGATAAAAATGGGGGCTTTATCGATCAAATAAACACATATCTCATATCTATGCAGAGCGTAAAAACAAAAGATAAGGTTATTTTTTACCGACTTTTGTCCACTATGACAAATGCGTGAATGACACTTATGAAAGGGATAGAAGTGTTATATAAACAAGAAAAAAATGAAGTTCTTAAAAATATTCTTGCAGACATAGAAGTGTCTCTTAAGGAATGAAAGACTCTTTCACAATCACTTGAAAATTGGGACAGTTCTTTTTCAGGGGCAGAACGATGAGTTATCCAGTCTGGAGAACAAACAGGACGACTCAATGAAGTTCTTCTTGATTTGGCAGATCAGATTGAAAAGCTCGATTCTATCTCTGGAAAAATTAAATCAGCCATGATTTACCCGGCATGTATTATGCTAGTAGTATTTTGAGTTATTGCTGTTATGATGATTAAAGTGGTTCCAAACCTACTCGAGATTTTTGATGATAAATCCGCACTACCACCATCTACACAACTCCTGATTCAAATGTCAGATTTTATGGTAGGATATTGGCTCTATATTATTATATGAATGGTGATCTGTTTTATTCTGGTGTCAGTATGGAAAAATACATCAGATGGGCGATACCTTTATGATGGACTTATATTAAAAATACCTGTCTTTGGAGCTATTAATAGAAAGCTTATTTTATCAAAATTTTCTCGAGTATTATCATGATTACTTTGATCTGGGGTTTCTTTTGTTGAATCACTTAAAATCGTTTCACAGGCAGTATGAAATGAAGTATATAAACAGAGAATTTTTCTGGTATGAGAAGATGTAAAACAATGAATAAAAATATTTGAATCTCTCGATGGAGATCCTCTTTTTCCAGAAATGATGGTACAAATGATTCAGGTTTGAGAACAAACAGCAAAATTAGATCAAACCGTTATTAAGGTAGCAGAATTTTATGACGAGGAGATTGATAATACTGTTATGGTTCTTAACAAGCTTCTCGAGCCATTTATTATTGTATTTCTTGCTGTTGTGGTTGGATTTATTGCTGTTGCTATTATGCAGCCGATTATGTGACTTGCTGACACGATTAGTCAAGGATAAATACTCTCTTTGAAAACCGAGCTAAAAAGCTCGGTTTTTTTGTTTTTTTGAATGTGAAGATAGTGTGAAAAACCATGTCCAGTGTTTGACTTCCTATAGCGAAATAAGTAGAATAATTCACGATTTATTTTTGGTCATTAACATATACTGATAAATAAACACTTTTTCTCAAAGCTGAGCCAAAAGTGTAGACCTCCTAGGGAAAGAGTTCATATACTTAATTGTAGGTATTTGGATTGTTTCCCCAGGGTTGTTTACAACTTTTGGGTTAAGGCTTTAACCTTTGTATTTCATTTGCACCAGTCGAATTATGAAACCACTTAATATTTCCATTCTTCATCCGTATCTTGATACGCTTGGAGGAGCGAGTAAGATGATGTTGCATCTTTCCGCGGTTCTTGAAAAGAATCATCATGTATGCTTGCATACTCTTTCTTATACACCAGATGTGTATGATATTTCTCTGAATTCTCGAGTATATTCGTATTCTCGAAATAAAGCGCTTAAATATTTCTATCTTTTACAGGTGGCATATCGTATTCGAAAGTCTGATGTGATTGTTATTTGAAATTCTCCCATGCAGTTTGTATGATGGATTTCAAAGAAAATCTTTTTTTCCAGAGCAAGACTTATTTGGTGGCAACATCATATTCCCTGGTATTATAGTGATAATGCAAATTTTGTTCTTTGTTGAAAGCAATACTTAGAGAAACAAGTTGTAAAAGATATAGATACTCTACTTTGTAGTAGTCAGTATTTAATGTGAAAAGTGAATGATATATATGGTATCAAATCACAATTACTCTATCCTGTACTGGATAGAGCTGTCCTCCAAAGCCCAGCGATATCTAAAACCTCGGTTTTATTTACCTATGGACGATGGGTGCCAGGGAAGAATATTGAACAAGTATTTCAAACCTATGATGCTCTGAAGTGAAAAATCTCTGATTTAGAACTTTGGATATGATGAGAATGAAATGAACTTGATCAATATGCTTCAGTATATAGTTGAGATAGAAATGTGAAGATATTGTGAAGACTTAGTTCTGATCAAATAACTTCATATGGATCAAAAGCATCCGTGTTTTTGTTTCCTTCTCAAATAGATGCATTTGGTATGGTTGTTATAGAAGCATTTGCCCTATGACTTCCGGTCGTGTGTTTTGATACTCACTCAGCTCCTGAATTGGTCCAGAATGATTATAATGGATATAGAGTTACTTCTCGAAGTGATTTTATAGACAAAGTAGACATACTGTTAACAAATCAAGAGCAACGACTATCACTCTCGCTTTGAGCATTAAAAACGGCTCCGCAATTTAGTGCATCGTATTTTGAACAATGTGTTTCAAAAATTATTGTGAGTTAAACAATTACTTTTATTTACATAACATTTTATGTATGAACTTATTTAAAAAAGCTACTGCTTCAGTTGCTCTTGTTGCAATCCTTTCTGGATTATTTACAACAGGTGTTTCTGCTTACAGTACTGCTCAACTTGACGCTGCAAACGCTCTTGCTGATGCTGGTGTTATTGTTGACAAATCAAGCGATCCAGTTTCTTATAACTTGGATCAAAACGTTCTTAGACAAGAAATCGGTGCTGTTGCACGAGGAATTGCTGGTCTAGATAAAAAAACAAGTTGTGCTGGTTCTTTTGCTGATGTTTCAGCTACAGTACCTAACACATGGGCTTGTTACTCAGTTGAAGCTCTTTTAGACGCTGGTCTTATTGCTTCTAACACTACTTTCCGACCTGAAGCTAACATTTCTAAAGCAGAAGCTGTTGGTATGATGGTTAAAGCTGCATACGGAGACGATTACGCTTTCGATGCTAGCGCTGGTACATCTTGGCAAGAACAAGTAGTTGCATTTGCTGCTGCTGAAGGACTTGTTTCAAGCTTTACTAACTATGACACTGCTGCTACTCGAGGATTCGTATTCGAAGCTGGAGCTGCATCAATGGAAACTGAAGACGAAGATGATCTTCTTGGAGACCTTCTTGGAGACCTTCTTGGAGATGATTCAGATGAACCTACTTCTTCTGATGATACTTCTTCAGATGACGAACCAACTACTCCTGTAGTTACAACTGGTGGTGATGCTGCTGTATCACTTTCACCTCTTACTCCTTCTGACGATATTGTTGCTGGAGGTAAACCACGAACTCCTTTTCTTGCATTTGATGTAACAGCTGGAGATTCTGACGTTACTCTTGATGAACTTACTCTTTCTTATACAGGGCTTTCTGATGAAAATGATTTTTCTCAACTCGCTGTATACCTAGGAAATGATCGAGTTACAACAGGAACAAGTAAACAATTTGATTCAGATGGTGAAGCAGAACTTGGATTTGAAAACGATACTGTTATCCAAGCTGGTGAAACAATTACATTTGTAGTAAGTGGTCTTGTATCTATTCCTGCTGGAAATGTTTCTCACCAAATTGAACTTATTGATCTTGTAGTTGAATCAGGAGCTACTTCTCTTGACGGAATTATCGAAAGTGAAGCATTTGATGTATTTAATGCTTCAAATACGGCAACTCTTGAATTTGATTTTGATCTTGAAAACTCAACGGCTGATCTCGGTGAAGTAGTAACTCTTGCTGATATCTCTCTTGAAGAAGAAGATGATAACGAAGATGTTATTGTTAAATCACTTACTTTTGAACTTGGTGGTGGTGTTGATGCTGAAGATGATGTTTCTGACATTGTTCTTATGGCTGAAGGTGTAGTTATTGCATCTGATCTAGTTGTTAATGATGATGATGAAATTATCGTTGACCTTGAATACACTGTTCTTGCTGATGAAAAAGTTGATTTTAAATTAGAAGGTGTGGTTACTGGTTCAGTTGGTGATAACCTTACTGTTGAAGTAACTGATATCTATGCTATCGGTGCTGATACTGAAGTTATTGCTAGTATTGTAAATACTTCTAATGCTGCATTTACTTCAACTACCGTAACAAACGATATTGATGTACAAGGTGCTGCTTTTAATGTTTCATTTGATAAATCAGATGTAGACGAAGCAAAACCAGATTCTGAAGATATCCTTGTTGGTACTCTTTCAATTATGGCTGATGCTGACTATACTATTAATGATCTTGAAGTACGAGTTGTTTCAACTGGTTCTGGTGTTGCTAATATTTTAGAACAACTTGAAGTAGACGGTGATACAGAAGCTTCTAGTGTTGCAACTTCTGCAAATGATATTACATACACATTCTCTGATCTTGATGTAAATGCTGGAGTTGAAGAAATGCTTGATATTACATTTGATGTAAAAGATAGTGTTGCTCTGAACGGTTCAGATCTTACTTTCACAGTTACACTTGTGGAAATCGAAGATGAAGATGAAGATGAAAAATATACTACTTCAGGAACAGTTACAATTGATGATGTAGCTTCTGCTACTTCTTTCAGTTCTAAATCAATTGATATTGAATCTGCAAGTTATGAATTAACACAAACTTCTATTACTGGTCGAACAGTGGTTATTGGTAATGGAGTTGAAGTAGTGCTTTATCAAGGTAAATTAAATGTTGGTGATGCATCTGATGTAACATTCAATGATATTGTATTTACTGGTGCTCTTGCTCTTGCTGGTAGTCTTGATTTAGAAGATGTTCTTCAATCAGCGACTCTTAATGTTGGAGGTGAAACAGTTGATGCTGATATTGAAGCTACTACTGTTGAATTTAACTCTATCAACCTTGAAGTTCCTGCTGGATCTGATAATGTTGATTTCCTTGTAACAGGGGTATTAAAAGACAATGACTCTATTGTAAGCGGAAATAATTTTTCTGTTTCAACTTCAGTTTCAGATATAGATGCTGAAGATGAAGATAGTACATCTGTTGTCTCTACTACAGTTACTGCTTCTTCTTCTGCTACTCTCGTTACTTTAAAT
>CAZFWS010000003.1:0-20818 GCA_964522625.1 uncultured Candidatus Peribacteria bacterium
CTTGTGATGTTATATCAAGTACAGATTGTATATCTGAAGTAAAAGGAGTTCCTGGTACTTTTTCAATAATTTCCGCATGATTACCTAGGTGTGTTTCAAATAATTCTTGTTGTCATGGATTTACTATAACAAAGGCTCTATCACTATATTGTGAAAGTTGACGAATGAGTCTTGAACTAATATTTTCATCTCAAATTGGGAATAAGTGCTTTGGAAGTCATTTTTTATCTGATAATTCTTTCATGCGAGTTCATTCTCATGCGGCAAGAAGAAGAGTTGTATATGACATAGAGGGTAATTTATTAAATAATTCAGTTTTACTCAACATTATAGATGCGCTTAGGGAAAAATTATTCTAATAGAGATAAAATCTGAACCTTAATTCATGCTTGTCAAAAATTTTCTATATCTGAATCTAGAAGTATGTCATGCTGTATGATACGATCTATATCACCGTCACCGTCTGCCTCTACTGTACATTCTGCCTCTAAAGAAAGGAATTCTCCCTCTATGTTTCATGTATATACATTTCAAACTGATAAGTTCTTTAAAATTTGAATAGCTCATTCAGATGTTGGAAGGTTTTCTTCATTAAAATGTTCTTTTAAAGCATTTCCATTTCTTTCATATATACCAATTCCATCAAAATTTCCTCATCCATAATCTCGAGTAATCTCATCATATTTATGAAATACATAAAAAGTTTTATTCATTTTCAATCGAATAGCTTCTTGTATAAGTCTAATATGAGGATGACAGGTATCAATTGTTTGAAGTACTGAAAGTGTAGAATTTAAATCATCAATTGGCTGTGCAATAGCAACTTGATCAGGAGATACTTTTTGAGACATGAAAAATAATTTAGCATGATATATATTTAATATTTATATTAAAATAATATAATAAGTCAATGTAAACTTATGTACATCTAAAATTATTTTTTATACTTATTCTAATACCCTACCGCACCACCACATCTACCACCTTCAACATCAAATTCTTCTTCCCCATCCAACTATCTTCTGATACATCAAATACTATATCAATACTGTTTGATTTTTTGATTTTCTCTAGATACTGCCCCAGTCCAAACCCAAATATTTTATAACCATGTTTGGTTTTAAACTGTATATGATCACGAGAATTTTTCCCAAGAATTCAGACACTTTCGTATTCTAAATTTTCCACCATAAAAAGTGGCTTTGGGTTTCAGAGACCAAAGGGTTTAAATTTATTGACCTTTCTGAGGAATCCAAATCAGAGCTCTTCGAGTTGGATAATTTTAGTGATATCTACTATTTTTCGATGTTTGCTAAAATCCTGCGCATTCAGTTCTGCGGTCAGAGCGGACTTAAATGCTCCGAATTTATCTCTGGAGATACTAAAACCTGCTGCTTGTTTATGTCATCCAAATGCTATGAACATATCCTTGTATTTTTCCAAAATATCAATAATAGAGAAAAAATCTGGACTTCGACAACTGGCCACCAGCTTCTCCCCTTCATCCTTCAGAACAATCGAGGGTCGGTAGAACTGTTCAGTTAATCGTCCGGCTACAATTCAGATAATTCCGTGTTCAATAGCTGGAGAATAGTAGAATAAGATGTTATCTTTCGGATTTACTTTTTCCATTGCTTCCTCCGTAAACTGCCGTGTCAAAAATTTTCTGTGTTCGTTCAGACTCTCTATTTCTGATATAGTCTGATACACTGAGTCTGAATTATTCAGTAGTAAATTCACTGCTTTGTAGGGAGTATCCAGTCGTCCAGCAGCATTGAGTCGGGGTCAGATTTGAAAACCAAAAATATCTGCATCGATATCGACATCTAGTTTCTCTTCGAGGAGAACTCGAATTCATTTGGATCTGGAGTTTCGTATTTGTTTCAGTCATTCGGTTACGATGATTCTGTTTTCCCCAGTTAAACTCATACAGTCAGCGACTGTCCCAACAGCTGCAATATCGATAGACTCTCTGATATATTCACTCCCTCGTGGCTCATCCATATATTCTCATGCCAGTGCACATACTAACTTAAAAGCAACTCCTGCTCCGGCAAGGTTTTTAAATGGGTACTCACAATCTGGTCGTTTCGGGTTGATAATAGCAATGGCTTCTTCAGGGATAATCTCTGGTACCGCATGATGATCCGTGACAATAATATCTACCCCGCAGGCTTTTGCATGTTTGATAACATCTATGTCTCTTGTTCCACAATCCACGGTGATGATCAGTTCTACCCCGAGTTCTTTTACTTCATCTACAAAATATTTTTTGAGTCCATATCCATCCTTTACTCTGTGTGGCAGCCTATAACTGGCTGTAAATCAAGCTGTTTTAAAAAAGTGCATGAGCAGTGAAGTGGAAGTCACTCCATCCACATCATAGTCTCAAAAAATCATTATTTTTTGATTCTTTTCTTTGGCTTGTTTAATTCGCTCTACTGCTATATCCATGTCTTTGAGTAGATAGGGATCATGGAGATCCTCTATCGTTTCATCCAGCTTGACTACTCCGTTAAATCGATCGAATAAAACCGACTCTATATCACGGTCTTTCCCGGCTGGATCATAGGTTACAAAGTGTCATTTAATACTCGTTTTCTGTTGCATATATCTGTTCAAGGGTTATTAAAATGAGTATACCCGTGAGATACAAAAAACCAAATCCGAATGGATCTGGTTTTTTGTATCATTTACTTCCCCTCTGATAAGGGGGGACTGAGGGGGGTTTTGTTCTCTTGATGTAAAAGAATTATTCAAGATCTAATAATTCATCAAGATCGAGTTCCATTTCATCTTCTAAATCAGTATCTGCGAGTTTATCTTCGATAATTTCTTGAAGTGCTTGTACTTGATCGAGGATAGTTTCTTTTCGAGTTTCAGATAACTTTTCGTTATTTGAAACATTTTCTATCATGTTTTCAATTTTTACAGCAACTTTTTCGAGTTTTTCAACTGGAAGTCTATCAATAGCTCATTCGATTCTTTTTAGAAATGATGCTTTGTATTTTTGAACGATTTCTTTTCGTTCTGCTCTAAATGAAGATCGTGTTGCTTTATTTTCTGATCGAAGTTCTTGATTTGATTGAAATACTTCTTTTCTCATTTCAAATGCTTGTTGTACTGCTTCGTTTTCTCCTACTACTTCCTGAGCAGATGTAAGCATATCTGAATAAAGTTCTGATCGTTTTTCTTGAAGTGCCGCTCTATCTTCTGCAGTTTTTTCAGAATTTTCATATGTTTCTTTTGCTGATTCTATATCTGCTTGAAGTGATTCATGAAGACTTTTTAGTTCGGTTTTTTGATCATCAGATAGGCTTGTAAATGCCTCTTTATTATCTGATCTCCATGTTTTTCTATTTTCTTTTGCCTCTGTTCTATTTTGAGAAACGGTTGCTTGAGCTTCCATTTTTTTTGCAGAAATCATTTCTTTTGTTTCCGCTCGCTTCATTTTCATTTTATTTTCCTCAGCAGAAACAAAACTTGGAACACATAATAATGCTAGTACTCAGATTGAAACTATTTTTTGATATGTCATATAATAATAAATAAGTATTAAAATTCCACGGATTCACTACAAATAGTCTAAACAAGACTCTAAAAAACACAAGATTTTTGTTCTTGTGTTTTTCTATTTATTCATCATCAAATACTAAGTCTTTCACCGGACAATAAAAATCCAGTTTTTCATCCCCTATTTTATGAATAATATGATCAATGAGTTTATCTTTATGTATTTCCTCTTGTGTTCCAGCCACTTGATCACGTACTTGAAACATACCATTTCGTGCTTCCATCACTCATACCATCACCACATACTGCGCTCATGATCTGTTAGCCTTCAGCATTTGTTCTTTTATAGAAGGGGTCCCAAGTGAGACCACCGTATTAATTCATGATTTTCGAGCCTCAAGCGATAGAGGGAGGACCACTTTTTTCGCTTCATCCCCGAGTTGTACAAAATATAGATCAATTTTATCTTTATTCCGTATACGAACATTTTCTTCTCGTAACATATCTATAATCACCTCAGTATGGGCATAAAAACCGGTTGCTGGTATTTCTTTTGGAGTATCCAAGTTTTGTGAAAGTGTATTATATCGAGATCATTCAGCTATCACTCGTGATTGTTTTTGTTCCACTATCTGCCATATAGTATGACAATGGTAATCATCAACGGGAAACATATGCTCATCTACCGTATATGGAACTCATAGAATATCTAAATACTCTATCATATTTGCATAGTGTGCTTTTGATTCTTTTTTAAAACAGGTATGAATACTTGGAGCTTGCCCAGCAAGGATTTGATCATCTTCATGAACAGATGTAAATATCTGTTCTGGTTTTGTATCAATGAGTTGTTGAGATTCTGGTGAGAGTATATGTTTTTTATTTTCATAAAAATCTTGTAATTTTTCTCTGTATTTATCCTGTTCTTTTTTGAGCCCAATAGAATTGAGTTGTATTGTAAAGGTATCTTTTAATCCAATTTGGTTTAAAATAATATAATTCATATATATCATGACTGCATCTAGAATCGGGTCTTTTTCTCAAAGGATATCTCATCCAATTCGATAGTCTTCATGATACCCTCTTTCTGCACAGTAGTCAAAGTACCGATCCATATAATAATAATATACCGGTTGAATTTCATCTGCAATATTGGCATCCATATATGCTTTAATGACACCAATATTAGAATTCCTTCTGAGTGTTACACCAGTGGTATCTATTTGTAAATTTGCATTTAATTCTCGAACTTTTTCGACGATACTTGATTCTTCTAAAATAGGAAGTGACAACCGTCTAAAACCATTTTTTCTGAGCTCATGTCGAAATACCTTTTTTAAAAAAGTGAGGTACCTATGATCATCTGGGAATGTATTTTTCGTTCATGGTACAGGAGTATATATCGACATAAAAAAGGGAGATATTAAAAAATTAAAGCGACCAGAGTATTATACTAGAATAAAGTTATAAAGAGAAATGTTTTTTCTTGATTTTTTATATCCCCTGAATACTCTAGGAAATATATATTTTTTTATATCTATACTCTATGAATTTTTTGCACGATTTCAATACCTCCCTATTAGTGTTTCTACATGGGTTTATCGAGCATATTTGGATCCAAAAAATGGTATTTATTTTTGCAGATGCTCCGATATTTTTTCTGCCTATTTTTATGATAACAGCATGGATATATCATCATATCCAGAAACAAGAATCAGGTAAAATATCTCTATTATACATATTTTATGCAGTAGTTATTTGAATCACTATTTCATTATTGATACAAAAAATTGTACATATAGATCGTCCAGAATCCGTACTCGAACAGAGCAAGAACCTTATCCTCAATCACATTCCTGATGCGAGCTTTCCATCAGACCATGCTACTGTTAGTGTTGCCTTTTTAGTTGGATTATTTTTGGCAGGATATAAAAAAATATTTTATTATTTTCTCCCATTTGTTATCATTATGAATATCTCCAGAATCATGGCTGGTGTTCATTGGCCATTTGATATTATAATAGGATCTTTTGTGTGAGGTGTCAGTGCCTGGTTCAGTTTTATGATGCTCAGCAAACAAAAACTTGTAAAAAAACTCAATGCCTTTATTATTCAGCTAGCTGGATACTTTAAAATATAGATTTATGAAGACAAAACAAACAATTGCGCTCACTGGATGATCAACTGGTGGACATATATTTCCGCTCATATCAGTATATAATTACATCAAAGAAGATTATCCTGAAACAAATTTTGTATGGATATGAGAAGAAGATTCTCTCGAACAAGACATCTCTAAAAAATCAAAAATACCATTCCACCCTATTGTAGCTGGGAAAATACGACGTTATTTTGATATCAGAAATTTTTATGAACCACTCAAAAATTTAACTGGGATATGCTACTGAATTCACTATATTTGGAAACATAATATAGATATCATTTTTTCAAAATGATGATATGTATCTCTGCCTTTATGTATCGCTGGATATATCATGAGAAAAAAAATATACATTCATGAGTCTGACAGCGTGACCGGTCTAGCCAATACTCTCATTTGAAAAATAGCTACCAAAGTGTTTTATTCTTTTCCAAATAAACACACAGGAGAAATGAATAATAAACATATCGAAGCATGACAAATCCTGAATCCAGAATTGCTGGATACTCTCACTGATACTCAAGTCAATGAAAATGCAAGACTTCAAGTGATCGTCACAGGAGGAACGCAATGATCAACACATATATTTAATACTCTCCTCACTATCCTACCAGATTTACAAGACATAGATTTTCAGATCGTCCTCGGAGAAAAAAATATGCACTTTCGAGAGGATTTTAAAAAATTTCCAAATACTCTCGTACATGATTTTCTGACTCAGAAACGACTCTGAAAAATACTCAAAAATACGGATATATCTGTTAGCAGAGGTGGGGCAACCAGTCTGGCTGAATATAACGCTTTTTGAATTCATTCTATTATTATTCCCCTATCAAACAGTGCTGCTGGACATCAACAAAAAAATGCCCAATACTATCATCAAGAATTTTGAAGCAATGTACTCGATGAAAATGAAAACTTAGATCTCGAGCTTTTCCGACTCTTACAAAAATATAAAAATTTACGAAAATCAGGCCTCAATTTAGATCAGTTTTTTCGAGCACTTAATATTATTAATAAGGGGTTGTTAGACTAAAAAAGTCCAGTCTATTTTCTCGACTTTTCAATCATTATTCATATATTAAAAGCATATTAATTATTATAATATCTCTTTTAAAAAAAATATGAAATACTGAAAAAATAACCTCTATACAGGATTTACCCTAGTAGAATTAATCGTGGTGATTACAATTATATGAATTTTATGAACGATTGCTTTTATTAGCCTTCAAGAATACCCAATGCTTTCAAGAAATGCAAAGCGAGTTTCAGATATTCAAACAATTGAAAGTAGTTTAAGTTTGTATCAAGCCGCTCGATGAATTTACCCGTCACCGAGTGATGCCTTTACTGTAACATATAGTGGTTCAACAGCCTGGACTCAATGATCGTTTTGAGAAAGTGCATTTAATAATATAGGGAATTTATCAAATATCCCTGTAGATCCATTAACCAAAAATGAGTATGCTTATTCTATAACAAATACAAAAAAAGAGTATCAATTATGAGCCATCCTCGAATGATGAACTTTTTTTTCATCTGCAACAATATGATCTCAAGTATATGCATGAAATACGACCGCATTAGTAGAGGGGATATATAATGGTAAAATGATCAAATTACAAACATGAAATGTAGACTATATATTAGCGGTTCCTACTATCTTAACTTCCGAAATTCAAGATGTCACAATAGAAGAAATCATAGCCCGAGAAGCATTTGTTATGAATGGTTTTACTA
The DNA here is from genome assembly GCA_964522625.1 of uncultured Candidatus Peribacteria bacterium. Classification (GTDB taxonomy): domain Bacteria; phylum Patescibacteriota; class Gracilibacteria; order BD1-5; family UBA6164; genus JAKVBB01. Next base: position 7,415 of record CAZFWS010000003.1, read on the forward strand.
ATATACCAGGGACATATTTAGAAAATAGTGCTAGTGCAAATGCTCGTTGATATACTGGAACAAGATGATTTGACTACACTCCTCATAATTTTGTTGTATATAGTTGAGATACTGATGCTCTTATAAATGAAACCGAGAGAGAAACTCTTGCTGTTAATCTACAAACTGCATTTATAGGAAGTGATCTCGAACAAAATAGAGAATATAAAAATTTTATAGATACTACTCAGGAAAATGCTGCAGCTGTAATAACAAATAATATCGCTTTAAATAATGGGTGAATAAGTGTTCCTGGTATTACAAAAACAGATGTTGTAAATGTAAATTTATCTGAAAAAAGAAGCACTGCTCTATATGCTGGTAATCCTGATGCATTTTCAACTACATGGGATACTAATAATACGAGTGTGTGAAGTTCTGCAGATAACCAAATTCAACTTCCTTTAATATCAAGTGGAAATTATAATTTTACAGTAGATTGGTGAGATGGTAATAGTGATACGATAACAACATGGAATCAACCAGAGACCACTCATACATACGCAAATCCTGGAGTATATGATATATCTATCACTGGAAATATAGAGGGTTGGAGTTTTAATAATACATGAGATAAGCTCAAACTATCTGAAATTATAAACTGGTGAAGTATACAATTTTGAAATACTTGATGAGCGTTCTATTGAGCAGAAAATATGCTTATTTCAGCAAGAGATATACCAAATTTAACAGGGGTTACCTATATGTATAATATGTTTCGATGAACACATTCACTTGTGGACATTCCACGTATTAACGAATGGGATGTATCAAATGTTACCAGCATGGGACGATTGTTTAATTATGCCTATAGATTTAATGGAGATGTCAGTGATTGGGATGTCAGTAATGTTACCAATATGTATGCTATGTTTTGTACTGCATATGATTTTAATAGAGATTTAAATGAATGGGATGTGAGCCAGGTAACAAATATGAATAGTATGTTCGCGAACTGTTTAGGACATGAACCTATGATTTTTAATGGAGATGTCAGTGATTGGGATGTCACCAGCGCAATAGATATGAAATATATGTTTAAGGGATTAGTAAATTTTAATCAAGATTTAAATTGGGATGTCAGCAATGTCAGAGACATGTGATATATGTTTAATGGTACTGATGCATTTAATGGAGATATTTCTAATTGGGATGTCAGTAATGTTACCAATATGCAAGGAATGTTTAGTTCCGCAGATGCTTTTAATCAAAATTTAAGTAATTGGACTCCTTCTCAGACAACAAATATGTGATATATGTTTTCTTCAGCAGATATTTTTAATTCGGATCTTTCAAGTTGGTGAGTAAATCAAGTGACGAATTGTTCATCATTTTCTACATCGAGTGCATATACTCTCCCAATACCAAATTTTACAAATTGTACTCCATAGTATATAATAGAGGCATTATATACTATTTAATACCTCTATGAAGTTCTTTTTAAAAGAGAAAAAAAATTATAAATACGAGTTTCTTGCTCTTGTTATTATTGTTGTTTTATCCTATATATATTTTATAGCATGAGGACAACATAATATTTATTTATTTGCAGCAGCTATTTTGGGACTCTATATGGCCATGAATTTATGAGCCAATGATGTTGCAAATAACATGTGACCTGCAGTATGATCAAAAGCTCTCACTCTCACAGGAGCCATTATTATTGCCGCTATTTTTGAAGCAAGTGGAGCCCTCATTGCAGGATGAGAAGTAGTTGGAACTATTAAGTGAGACATTATTAATCCTGCAAATATCACGGATGTTTCTGATTTTATATTTATTATGATTTCTACTCTTTTAGGAGCGGCTATTTGGATAAATATCGCGACATTTTTTCGTGCTCCAGTATCTGCCACTCATTCAGTCATTGGTGGTTTGATTGGTGCTGGGCTTGCTGCTGCTGGCCCAAGTATCGTAGCATGGCCAAAAATTGGTGAGATTGTACTCAGTTGGATCATATCACCACTGCTTGGTTGAGTGATCGCAGCATTATTTTTAGCATCTATCAGTAATAATATTCTTAGAAAAGAATCCAGATCAGATGCTGCTAAAATTTGGGTACCCATATATGTTGGTATCATGTCCTGGGTATTTAGTAGTTATCTCATGCTCAAGGGTTTGAAAAAAATAATTCATATTTCCCCTGAATTTGTATTGTTCCTCGGAGCGATTATAGGAGTCTTAGTTTTTGTCATTCTGAAATCATATTTACAAAAACATTCTGCACTCTTAAAAAATTCAAAATCATTTATTAATTCCCTCTTTAATATCCCACTCATATTTGCCGTAGCACTCCTCAGTTTTGCTCATGGTGCAAATGATGTTGCAAATGCTATCGGTCCAGTTGCTGCCATATATGATATTGTTCAACATAACAGTCTCGATATTACAAATGTATGAATTCCTCTATGGATCATGTGTATTTGAGCCATTGGTATAGCAACATGATTACTCGTCTTTGGAAGCAGGCTCATTAAAACAGTCGGAAATGAAATCACAAAACTGAATCAAATTCGAGCTTTTTCAGTAGCACTGTCTGCCGCTATAACAGTCCTCATTGCGAGTCAAATGGGACTTCCAGTGAGTTCAACACATATTGCTATTGGATGAGTGTTCTGAGTTGGTTTATACAGACAATGGAGAAAATCGAAACGTTGAAAAACAAAACAATATATCGATACAAGTCTCATCAAAACGATCGCACTTGCCTGGATCATTACTCTTCCTGTATCAGCAGCCATTGCAGCTATCAGCTATGGTTTACTCAAAGTATTTGCATAATTTTTTGCGCTTATTTTTAAAATATGCTACACTGAATATATACCCAAAACAAATATAAACAGTAACAATAAAATATGTCAGCTACACTCCAATCCAAACTCCAACATTTTAATACTATTAATCTCACTGAGCTCAATGCAACAGCGAGTTTTCTCAAAAGAATCGATAGAAAATTTCTTATCACAGAAGAAAAACTTTATGATATATTAGAGGATCTTCATGAAGATTTTCAAGCACTTGAGATAGGAGGAAAACGTATTTTTACATACGATAACGTATATATGGATACACCTGATTATCATTTTTATAATCAACATGAAAACAAAATAAATGGCCGAACTAAGATTCGAACACGACTCTACACTGATTCAAATCTAGCTTTTTTTGAATATAAACAAAAAGAAGACGGGGTCACAAAAAAATTCAGATACCAATTCCCTACAGATGAACATGGTATGATGACCAAAGGAAAAATCAGATTTTTTGAATGAGTTTACCAAAGTCTGTATAATACTCCTGCTCCAGAAATTACTCCTGCGATCAATACAAAATATAAACGACTCACACTAGTGAACAAGGATGGATCTGAACGACTCACCATTGATTTTAATATTTCAACAAAAGATCTCAGAGGAGAAAAAGCGACTAAAACAGAACTCCAAAATCTGGTTATTATCGAAAGTAAATCTATGAGTGAAACCTGCAAAAGTGGAGAAATTATGAAAAAACATAATATTACTCAAGCCAAGGCATGTAGTAAATATTCACTTGGAGTTGTCTATTCAGGACTCGCTGAAAAATGGGATACCTTTAAAAATACTATGGAACAAATTGCGGAAATCAGAGTAGAAAGTACTAATAATAGAGACAGAAAACCATCTCCATCATTGAAAAAAACACTCAATTCTACCTTTACTCGAAAGAGCCTGGAAGAAGCAAAAAAAATCATGTCATAAATGACATGATTTTTTTGTTATTTTTACATTATTACATATGATGATACTATCTTATATAATAAGACATATAAATTATGGAATATATTTGCGCAGCATATCTGACTCTGGCATCTGGAGTTCTTCTTTTTGTACTTGCTTTTCGAACTGGAATGGCTCGTGGGAAAGCTGGGATTAAAATAGTGGATAGTATGAAGGCAAAAGATGAAGCATTTCTGATAGCCAATCGAACACATATGAATACCCTTGAATCTACTGCTATATTTTTACCATTTCTGTGGATAGCAACTCTCTATGGAAATGAATCTGTAGCTGCTGGTTTTGGTGCTGTGTGGATATTGGCTCGTATTGGATATGCCGTACTGACAAATATAGATGTTAAAAAACGAACTCCTGCATTCATGCTGAGTATAGTCTGCCTCTTTGGTTTACTCCTCACGAGTTTATACGGACTCATCTTTTAATTAAAAAAACACTGATATTACATCAGTGTTTTTTTAATCCTCAATCATCATATATGGTACATCATATTTCTTAAAGAGTTTTTTGGATCCTCCGAGCAATTGCTCATAATTCTCTAATCAAAGTTTTTCTATCCATGCTCGAATAACATCTCCACTGGGTCATTCTATTTCTAGGAGTTCTGGAATTCCTTCATACTTATCAAAATCAAATTCTATTTCTCCGAGATTATACGAGACTCGATGTTTTTTCTTTTCTCTTATTTTTTGCATTCCATACCGTTCAAGTACTTCTGAAAAACTCTCTACATCTGTGATATTCATTTCATGTTCATCTTTTGCCACGACTCATTCCTCTGTAGAGATTTTTTCTCGTTTGTTTTTAATGGTATAGATATGTTCTTCTCATTTTTTTCGCACCCGAAACATCCGTTTGTTTGCATGCATCTTATTCTTTTCATCTCCATCTGTAGGAAAATCATAATACACATCATGAATAAATCCATCAAATGTTTTTTTTGCTCCCAGGGACAACAGTACTTTTTCTACTTCTTCCCGGTTTATTTCCAGTATTTTTACTTCTTTTTCGAGTATCATGGTTTTAAGTTTTATTATTATAACCCATCCTCTTCCGCTACGCTTCAGAGACTTCCCTTAAAAAGGGAAGAAAAATTAATGAAAATATTTTTTATTCGTTCCCCCTTTAACAAAGGGGGCTAGGGGGATTCTACTCTTCCTCCGAGTTCGGGGGAAGAACTGAGACTAAGGTGTTTTATTTCTTTTCCTCAAATTTTCTCTTTAAACCAATTCTTCCCTTTGCTAGATCAACTTGGATAATTTCAAATTCGACATCTTCTCATTCTTTGACGATATCCTCGATGTTGTTGACTCGTTCTGCTGCGAGTTTTGATATGTGTATCATTCCTGTATTTCCTCCTTTGATCTGAACAATTACTCCGGTACCAGCAATGATTTTTACTATTTTCCCGGTTGCAGTATACCCCACTGTTGGAACCCAAAGTTTTTCGGTGATATCTGCAATAGCTTTTTCTCCTCCTACTTGATTTTTGGCTGTTATCGTTGTCATACCATCATCTGCAATAGAGATCGTAACTTCATAGTCCTTTTCCATTCGTTGTACATTCTCCCCTCCTTTTCAGATAATAGATGATATTTTATCCTCTGGAACCTGCATATTCATAATCAGTGGAGCATAAGGAGAGAGTTTTGGTGCCACTACTGGAATCACTCCAGCCATAGCCTCTAAAATAGTATCGACTGATTCCCGAGCCTGGGTAAATCACTCTCGAAATACATCCATGGACAGTCCTTTTATTTTCATATCCAGTTGCATAGCGGTGATTCATTTTTTCGTTCGACCGACTTTAAAATCCATGTCTCCGAGAAAATCTTCCTGTGCTTGAATATCTGATAAAATAACATATTTTCCTGTCTCTTCATCATAGATCATACCCATAGCCACTCATCCAACTGGTGCGGTTATCGGTACTCCTGCACTCATAAGACTCATCGTTGAACCACAGATAGAAGCCATTGAACTCGAACCATTACAAGTAGTGATCTCAGACACGACTCGCATCATATATGGAAAATCTGTTTCAGATGGAAGTACTGGCATAAGTGCTTTTTCAGCCAGTTTTCCGTGTCCCACTTCTCTTCGTCCGACTCCTCGAATCATGCGTACTTCCCCAACACTGTAGGGTGGGAAGTTATAGTGATGAATATAACGCTGGGTTGATTCTTCGAACATTCCATCTACCAATTGTAGATCCTCTGGTCCACCGAGTGTGGTAATAGAAAGAGCTTGAGTCATTCATCGTTGAAACAGTGCTGAACCATGGGTTCGTGGAAGGATATCCGTTTGTCCGATAACATCTCGTACTTGTTTTGGACTTCGTCCATCCAGTCTGGTTCCAGTTTCAAGAATATTTTTTCGCATGAATTGTTTCACACATTTGTATACCATAGCACCAACGCATTCCAGTTCTGGATCAGATTCCAGTATCTCTGCTGAGGCAAAATTATTTTCGAGAATATATGCTTTTGCTTCTATATCAAATGTATCAAGCACGGTTTGAAATTCTTTTTTCCCAGTGTTATACAGTGCTTGAAGTGTATCAGCTGTCAAAAATTCTGCTACATGTGTGTACAGACTCTCATCAGGAGTGTTATACTCGATATGCGGAGTAGGAATACCAAACTGAGTTTTATAATCAGCCATATAATCGAGCTGTGCATGACACAGTGTTTTGATCAGCTCATGCGCTTTTTCGAGGGCTTGAATCATAGTATCATCAGATACTTCATTTCCTTCTGCTTCAACCATAGTGATGGCATCGAGTGTCCCTGCTACGATTACATTGAGTACCGCATCAGTTTGTTCTTGATGACTTGGGTCATATATATATTCTCCTGATTCACTCAGTGCTATTTTTACTCCCGCAACTGGTCCTTCAAAAGGAGCTCCGGCCATCATGAGACCAATAGATGCTCCCGTGATTCCATGAAATCCCATATCTTTTGTTCCATCTGATGATAGAATAGATGCTATAATTTGTGTATCATTGATAATGCCTTTTGGGAACATAGGTCGGATCGGTCGATCAATCATTCGGGATGCCAATATAGCTGCTTCACTCGGCCGTCCCTCTCGTTTCATAAATCTATTTCCCCCTATTTTACCAGTTGCATAGTATTTTTCTTGGTATTCACAACTCAGTGGAAAAAAATCTGCTTTTTTATTGAGTCCCGCTTCTTTAATTCCAGCAGAAACAAATAATATATTATCTGCTTCATCACTGATCGTCACGGAACCGTTAATTAAGAGTCCGAGTTTCCCAGATTCAAAAGATATTTTTTTTCCTCCAATATCATATATTTTTTTGAGTGGAGTTACAGTGGTTGCATTTGCGTCAGAAAGTCAAATCATAAGAGTATTGGGGGGTGTTTAAAAAAGTAAAAAAACTTGAGTATGAGTATATGGAGGATAGTGGAAAATACAAGGAAATATCTTGCATTCTCCCTAAAAATACATACTCTAAAAAGAGAATTTATATTATTAATTTTTATACGTATGATACTTTCAAATATGGACTACATTCCAGGGAAAAAAGTTGCGAGTCATTTTGGTATTGTGAATGGTTCTACAGTACGATCAAAACACATTGGTCGAGACATTATGGCGGGACTTAAAAATATATTTGGTGGTGAGCTAAAAGGATATACAGAACTCCTCAATGAATCACGAAAACAATCGATCGAACGAATGGTAGCTGAGGCAGAAGAGATGGGAGCAAATGCTATTTTAAATGTACGATTTTCTACTTCATCAGTCAGTGCAGGAGCATCAGAAATCTATGTATATGGTACGGCAGTCTCTATTTCTTAATATCTTCAAATCATGTTTGATATCATTCTATTTCTCGTAATTATTCTCTGTGGATTAGTCATTGGGAGTCTACTAGAGAAAAAACATTACACATCTATCATAGAGAGAGAAAAAAAATATAAAAATATTATTATTGTCAGTGATAACGATCTCAAAGGAGCAAAAAATATTGACTGAGATGGTGTGCTCATGTCAGGATGAACCGCTGTATCGATTGATGCCTTTAAAAAACTCATGGCTGGTTTTGTTAATTTTTTTGGTGGACGGGTGAAATCATATGAATCACTGGTGGATAGAGCTCGAAGAGAAGCAATACTCAGATTAAAAGAAAAAGCCAAAAGTGGATGATATAACTGTCTCGCAAACCTGAGAGTAGAAACATCGAGTATTACCAAAAATGCCAAACAAAGTGTCTGATCAGTAGAAGCATTTGCCTATGCAACTGCTATTAAACTCACGCAAGCATGAAAATAGTCATTCCAGAATACGAAAATAAAAAGAATCATAATGTTTGAGATGAATCTACCCTTCATTTTAGTCTCAAATATATTTGATTCTTTTTTGCATTGATGATCACTGTATACATCCTGTTTTATGGCATAGCTCTCTGAATAGTTCATTTTATCAGTATAGAAAAAGAACAAGAACTTTTTAAGGATATATCTATATTTGAGGACGAGAGTGTCTATGAACTCCCTGAAGACTTACAGAACAGATATAGTCATGTTCCCTATCAAATTTCTATCACTGATGAGATAGAAGAAGCAAATGCATTTGCGACTATCGGTGCTCGAATTTATATCACACAAGCACTTCTCGATGAGACTGAGTCTCTCAGTTCACTTGATTTTGTGATCGGACATGAGGTCGGACACATAGAACATCGTGATGTTCTCAGAGGTATCGTATCAGAAGCCCCTATCCAGATATTTTTAATACTTTTTGGTTTTAATGAAGCCAGTGTTATCTTTACCCATAGTATCAGTCATCCCCATTCTAAATATCAAGAAACTCGTGCGGATGAATATGGTATCGATTTTGTACACCAAATAAATGAGCACGTATGATGTGCACTCGAATTTTTTGAATCAAAAAATTCTCTCGGTGATAATATCTCTGAGATATTCTCTACCCACCCCGTAACACATTTGAGAATCCAGAGAATTGAGGAGTATATTCAAGAGAAAGGATATGAGGTGAGTGAGTGTGAGTAGTTAAAATTATAAAAGGCTGGAATATTCCAGCCTTTTATAGTACACAAATTACTTCTTTTTCTTTTTTACTTTTTTCGCCTTATGTCACATCGCATGAATTTTAAATCGTTGTTTGACTTTATTGAGGAGTTCTTTTCGGGTTTCTTTGACCTCATCCTCTGGATCCATTTCGAGTTGTCATTTTTCGGATAATAGTACGGCTATACTTCGAGTTGCAGGAATTTTAGCGAGAATAATATTGAGAATAACAACGATAGGAACTGAGAGTAGCATACCGACAACACCCCAGAGTTTCCCCCAAAATCAGAGTGCGAGAATAATCACCAGTGGTGATAGATTGAGTCTATTTCCGACAAATTTTGGCTCTACAATATTTCCCATAAACACCTGTGATCCGATCAAACCTGTTGCCATAAGTGTTGAGAGATAATAACTATCAAATTGAACCAGTGAAAATAGGATCGGGAAACTCACGGCAATAATAGAACCAACAAAGGGTATAAAATTTAAAATAAAGATAATAAATGCCCAAAATATAGCAAAATCTAGACCGAGAGCCATCATCACTGCATAACTCATCACTCCTAAAACAAAACTCACTCCTGCCTTAATCACAAAGTATGATTTTACATCACTGTTAATTTTTTCTATCACCTGTAATACTTTTCATCGATTCGAATCTTCACGAATCATCATTCTCAGCTTATCATCAAAATAACGATATTCCAGAAGAATAAAAATAACATAGAACGTTATAATACCGGCTTTACTAAAAATTCATGTGATGCTTGAAAATACAACTGAAAAAGTGGACTGCAAATTAATCCCCTGTAAAACTTCATTCACACTCGTTGGAGGAGTCATATTAAAATATTCAAACACAGACAACACCGTGATATAGATTTTATCCTGATACTCTGGAAGCAGCCTGATTAACTCTTCGATGTTGGAATTAATCATCTGTCCAATCAACCAAAATATACCTGCATAGGTAGCGATAGATGCTATAAAAGCAAGTATTTTTGGAATACGAAAAGATCGATAAAACTGCATCAGTACGATAATCGCAAACGAGAACAACAGTGCTATTAAAAAAGGTACAATAAGTCCCTCACCAATTTTGAGTATATATACCACTAAAGAAATAGTAATAATCAAAATGGGAATACTAATCACTGATGGATGTTGTTTTTTAAACATAATATATAGGATAAATATATAAAATTATGCGAGAATATCTCTCAGATGGAGTTCGAGTTCTCTCAGTCCGGTCTTTTTTTGGCTCGATACCGGCAGAATCTTTTGTCCAAAGAAGGCATCTTGTGCAAATGCGAGACTCTTGTGTACTTCATTTTTTGAGAGTTTATCTATTTTCGATAGAACGATCGTGACTGGCATCTCTAACTCGAGTAGAAACTCATACATATCTCGATCACTCTGTTGTGGTCAGAGTTTTGAATCGATCAACATAATTACTTGTTTGATTTGGTCTTTTCTCTCTTCGGTATACCAACTGATCAAACCATCGAGTGCTTCTTTAAACTCTTTCCCAAGTTTCGCAAAACCATACCCAGGTAGATCCGTAAAATAGTATTTATTCGCAACCTTAAATATATTTGCTGTTTTTGTCTTTCCGGGACGAGCACTGGTTTTTACTAAGTCTTTTTTTTGAAACAATGCATTCATAATGCTCGATTTTCATACATTGGATCGTCATACAAAAATGATCTCTTTATGGGTATCAAAAAAGATTTTTTCTGATCCGAGTGATACAGAAGTATAAAATTCAGCTTGTTCAAAAATCACAGGTCTTATATTTGGTTAAAAATCAGTATTCTGCTATAATAATAGTGAGATTTTTTAAAATAGAAAGTAAAAAAATAAAATGAACCTTCCACCTCTAACAAAACAAATTCGATCCAATGCTGTCAGTGCATATTTTCTCCTCTTTGTATCTGGGTTATTTTTGTTCAACAAAACCAATCCAGCACTCTCGCACCCATTTGTACAACAACATACCAAAAATGCTCTTTTGATACATATTTTGTTCCTCGTAGCATATAGTATCTGTATACTCTCAAATGTATTCAGTGGTAATATTTTTTGAATAGAACTTTCCCGAATCCTATTTATAGGTGCGGCACTCTTGCTCTTGTCTCGTCTGCTCTATGGGATATATATGGCTCATAATGGGAAACTGACCTGATCAGCCGAATTACTTTCCTCTGAATCATCAACACCACAAAAAAATATCATATTTCATCAAAATATGACACAGTCTGAACGAGAAAAAATGGATATTGTTCTGTCCTATATACCATTTATTGGTTTTTTAAGAGCTCCAAAAAATACTCTTGAACTGCATAATCAAACCATCGCTATTTGTATATCAGGTCTCATCCTATTTTTACTCTATGTAGAGGTATCAAATTTTGCCAGTATTCTGACACTACTCTATACTATTTATGTGGTATTTCAATCCGTGCAATTATTTTGAATGCGTCAGGTGTATGAAGTGCAATGAACTCTTATGACACACATCTACTATGCTCCATTGCTTATAAAAACACTGGTTCGGTATATATATCAATATATTTCTGGGGCAGAAAATATAGATTTTTCAAAACTTCAAAAAAATATTACTACTCAGGATAAAGCACTCAAAACAAAAAAAGAAGCAGTACTCAAAACAAAGGCAGATATTTCTCTCCCAAAATATCTGATATATATTCCATTCATAAACAGTATCTTTGTACTCAAAAGAGATTCTCGGTATATGCATCATATCTACAATGGTTTGACGATAACTATAGTGCTCATAGTCATTATGATAGGAAGTATACTAGGATATATCTCCTTTAATCTCATTCTCATACTCCTCTACCCAATATGTTTTTGAATCAGTGGACTCAAAAAATCACTGGCATATCATGTCTATGGTATCACCGATATCTGGTTATGTTTTCAAAAAATCATGCATGCATGAAGTCAATGGAAGTGAAAAATCAACACCATTCGAAAAACAGAAACACACACTACATTTGGTTCAGATAAAAACTCGTAACAATTCCGGCTGTTTCAGTTCTGAGAATAGTATTTCAGAGATGAATAGATATACAACCGTGTTCTTGAAATGATTGAATTTCCTCTTCGGAAAATCATCCTTCTGGTCAGATAAACACATTCATGTCAGCATCTTCAGCGACGTCTAATTGTTTTAATGTCTGACTGGTTTCATCGAGGGGATTCAAAATGATACTCATACCATGTGAGGGAAAATCTCCAAATCATTTCTCTGAAAAGAGGATTTCAGGCATAATATTTCGTCCACATTGTTCCATCGCTTCGATCACTATTTGTTCAAAACGTTCTTTTTTATGCTCAGAAATCTGTAGTTTTTGACTGCGTGATGATCGAAAAAAGTAAAAATTTGATACTCAAACTTCCACTCATTTTTGCAGGATATATTCTATTTTATGATACTTATTTGGCAGAGACTGGTACAGAGAAATATTTTTTTGTGGGGCTGTTTTTTGAATTCCATCAATAAATTCGAGTACGATCTCTTTTTTTTCTATTTTGATAATTTTATATAGATAGTCGGTATTTGTTTGTCCATCAAATACAATAATTTGATCCTCAATCCGACTTTTAAGAACTTTGATAAACTGATGGAGAATATGTTTATCCACAATGCTATATTGCGTGCAGTATACAAATCATGGTATATATATTCTTTGCATCGTTTCTATATTATAGTGTTATCGTGGCATACCGTAAAAATCCATTCCTTTCGAATCGACCATTGTTTTTGTCAGAAAATTCTTTTTCTTTCCTCTTAAAAAGAATCCTCGCTCATCTATAATTCCCTGTTCGATCAAACTTTCTGTATTTTTTGTTTTGAGTTTTTTCTTTGGAAAATTTTGTTTGTTTTCAAAATACTGTTTTCGTGCTTTATAGCTCTGATTTTTTCGTACTTGTGGATTTTCGCTCCCAATATATACCTGAGCATTTTTTTTCTTATTATTTTTTGCCAGCTTTCGTGCTGCTGCCTGTTTTTTTACGATCCTTGATGTGAGTCCGTGACTGTTTGCCATATTCTGAGAGTAGATTAAAAGAGAATAAATTTCGAGTTGAATTATATAAAAAGTAGAAAAAAATGCAAGGGGGAGGTGAAAAACTGTGTTTTTAGGATAAAATAAAGAGATATTATTTTTTCATATAGTGCTTATAATACCCTATCAAATTACTTACTAAAGAAGTTCCACTAAATATAGCTCCTGCAGGTGAAAATATCAATACATTAAATGTCACTCAAAAAAATGCTCATATTCCAAGCACGTAACGTAGATATTTATCTGTTGTCTGAAAAGATCCCATCGTAGCAAAACTCATCGTAATAAGAGGTAGTATATCCAGATAATTCGAAAAAAACACAAAAAATATCACGACATTAAGTCATAAAAATACACACATAACTCGTTTATCTGAAGTAAAACATGCAGTAGCTATTCTAAAAAATGCCACACAGAGCAAAAAACCAGCTA
>CAZFWS010000003.1:20828-21428 GCA_964522625.1 uncultured Candidatus Peribacteria bacterium
TAAGAAAAAGTGTGTTCATACAAAAAATGCAGATGCAAGATGAAAATACAAAATATGTTCTCGCTTCTTCTGTTGAAAACTTAATATTTGTGATACAAGTGCACATCACATGGATGCCTGTGAAGCTATAAAAAATGGAGTGAGCTCTGGAAAGGACATATATATTTATATTATGTACTAATCTAATTGAGAAAGTTCTGATTGAAATTCCTGTTCAGTTAAGTCGGATAAAAGAGAGTCACTTCATAGTGGTGCGTTAGTAATCTCTACTCCAAACCAATCAGGTACTACAAATTGATCTGACTCAACTTCATCCTCAAATTCGACTTCAACTCGTTGAAGTCATTGATGTAAACCATGATATATTTTCAAACTGACATCTGGGTAACTCGATATATGATATGAAGATCTATGAATATATCCACACGAAGATTGGGAAAGTTGTTCAAACTCTTTTTGAGAAAGTGGAATTTTTACTTTTTCATGCTTTCATTTGTGTACAAAAACTTTTCTCTCTAACTCGTATGTATCACCTTTTTTTTGTACTCTTATCTGATATTTTTCATCCTTATACAAAAAATAACGATGATATACGACTGG
>CAZFWS010000004.1:0-19921 GCA_964522625.1 uncultured Candidatus Peribacteria bacterium
ATTTTTCGTCCTCGTGGGGTTCGTTCTAGAAATCCTATCTGTAATAAGTAGGGCTCTACTACTTGTTCAAGGGTAGATTCCTCTTCTCAGAGTGATGAGGCAATGGTGTTGAGTCAAACCGGTCCTCCTGCAAACTTCATGTGAAGTGCGTCTAAGTATTTTCTATCGAGATAATCCAGTCATTTCTCGTCGATTCAAATATCTGTAAAGATACTCTCGAGTACCATGATATCAGAAATATTTTTTCCAATAATATGATAGTCCCGTACTACTTTGAGTAGTCGGTTAGCAATTCGTGGGGTTCCACGTGAACGCAGTGAAAGTGCTGCAACAGCCTCTGCTGACATATGAATATCGAGCAAGGAAGTATTGGTTTGAATAATATGAATAATATCATCCTGATTATAAAAATCGAGCTTCATAACGTTTCAAAATCGATCTCTGAGTGGAGATGACAGAGAAGAGAGCTTCGTCGTCGCTCAGACGAGAGTAAAGGGTTTCAGGGCTAACTTCACACTCTGTGCTCCGGTTCCACTTCCGACCATAATATCGATCTCAAAATCCTCCATAGCAGTATAGAGAATCTCTTCTACCTGAGGTTTGAGCCGATGAATCTCATCGATGAACAATATATCTCATTCCTGTAGATTTGAGAGAATACTCACCAGGTCAGACTGTTTATCAATTGCAGGCCCACTAGTGGATTTGAGGGTCGTTCCCATTTCATGAGCAATAATATTAGAAAGGGTCGTTTTCCCTAGGCCTGGAGGACCATAAAAGAGCAAGTGTTCTAAGCTTTCTTTTCGAATTTTTGCAGAAGCAATAGAAACCCCCAAATGTTTTTTAATATGATCTTGTCCCACATAATTTTCCAACGTTTGAGGACGAAGTATATTGGATTGTAGTTGTGTGTCTACTGCTTTTTCTTCCGGTGAAACCACTCTATTTTCAGATGATTTAGATGACTCTATCACGAGTAAATGTTCAAAAAATATTATATAATCTTAGTGTAGAGAGAAGTCCTCTTTTGTAAAGAAGGAATTTCATTTGCAAAAGGGTTTTTTTGTTATATTATTAAGAACAATTCTTATTTAGCAGCTATTATAATATGAAAATAAATATCGAGACAGGAGAAGAAAATACTATTCTTCGAGCCATATCTGAACCCGTCAAACAAGACGAAATAAAACCGTATGCAAAACTAGGAAAAGAAATGGTAAAATACGTCAAAGATCCAAAAAATAAGTGTATTGGTCTCGCTGCACCACAAGCTGGGTACAATAAACGAGTAATTGCTGTTGGTTTAATCCCAGATTGGGATTTTGATGGATCATTTCCCTATGTTGCTATGATCAACCCGATCATTGAATGGCACTCAGACGAAACAGAAGTAGATGATGAAGGATGTCTCTCTGTTCCTGGATCAACTGGAATGGTACAGAGATGGAAGCATATTACACTCAGCTACATAGATGAAAAATGAAAAAGCACCACCCTCAAACTATCCGACACACCAGCACGAGTCGTACAACATGAAATAGACCACCTGGATGGAATCCTATTTACGGATAAATTAGTGAAATAAAAAAACATCTCAATTGAGATGTTTTTTTATTATTTAAATTTTGAATAATCGTGCATTTTGACTTCTGCATCAACTTTTCTAAGAATATCGAGGATAACTGATACGATGATGATCAGACCCGCTCCAGAGATGATAAAATCTATACTCTGTCCCATGATCTTCCCCATAATATATGGAAGTACCGCAATAAGTGCGAGGAATGATCCTCCGAAGAAGTTGAGATGTGCTGATACTTTAGAAAAGTAGTCTGAAGTTTCAGAACCAGGACGAATCCCAGGAACATATCCTCCTCGTTTTTGAATATTTTCTGCCACCTTATCCGTATCAAAAGTAATCGATACATAAAAGAATGCAAAACCAAGAACCAGTAGGAAATAAACAATAATGAATATCCATGATGGATTCCCAAGACTAAAATACTCTTGAATAATAGATCCAACTCGAGAAGCTGTCTCACCCGTTGATCGAGAAAGAAGCTCTCCAATAATAGAAGGAAAAGTTACCAGTGATACTGCAAAGATAATAGGGATCATACCAGCCTGGTTCACTCGAATAGGAAAGTATGATTTTTCTTCTCGTCCCGTTTTTGTATAGATGATAGGAATTCGTCTGTTTCCTTCTGTAAACTTAATAATGATATAGATAATCACCAATGTAGCGATAAGCAGTGCCAAAAATAGTGGGTAAGCTCCTGCTGAGAGATGTCCTCCAATTACACCTGGAACGGCTGCTAATACCCCGGCAGTAATAATAACACTAATACCGTTCCCAATACCATATTCAGTCATCACTTCACCAAGCCACATCAGGAACATGGTACCCGTTGTAACGATCGTCATGGCCATCAATACAATTCGTATATCACTCGTATCTATAATCGTTCCTCCTGCGAGACTATTGAGTAAGATAATCATCCCATAACTCTGAGCAAAAGCGAGAGGAAGTGTGAGCCAACGAGTCATTCGTGTGAGCTTTTTTTGTCCTGCTTCACCTTCTTTTTGCATGTCTCCAATTTTTGGAACAATAACACCCAGAAGTTGAATGATAATCACCGCATTAATATATGGTGAGAGTCCCATCAAAATAATAGAAAAATTCTGCAACCCTCCACCCATGAGTGCACTAAAAAATGACAGTCCTTTTTGTCCATCTATCATGGCAGCTAAACCATCGGTATTTACTCCTGGGACAGGAATAACAGAGAGAAATTTATATACTAAAACAAGCAAAAGAGTTGCAATGATTCTCTTTCGAATGCTTTGGTTTTGAAATACAGATTGTATACTTTTAATCATCATTATGAATTACGGAATTAATATAGCACCACTATACACATTTTATAATAAATATCAATAATAAAAATCCCGAAAAGCGTGATTGCTATCGGGGTTTTTATTATTTTATTTCGAGTGTTCCACCGGCTTTTTCAACTGCAGCTTTTGCTGTTTCAGAAGCAACCGCTACGCTCACGTTTACTTTTGCTTTCAGAGCACCTTTTCCAAGAAGTTTTACTGGAAGAGTTTTCTTTCGAATGACTCTATTTTCTAGCAGTACTTCTGATGTAATATCAGTAATACCTTTCCCTGCAAGAATTTCTAAATCTGAAAGATTAATAATATTAAACTCTTTTTTAAAAAGAAAGTTTGAAAAACCTTTGAGTTTTGGCATTCTTCGGAAGAGAGGAGTTTGTCCTCCTTCAAACCATTGTGGCACTCATCCACCTGATCGTGCATTTTGACCTTTACAACCTCTGGTAGAGTAAGTTCCTTTTCCAGAACCGTTTCCTCGCCCAACTCGTTTAGCTGTTTTTCGTGAACCAGAGTCTGATCTAAGTGTATTTAAAGAAATCATTGTGTTATAATTATATGAATAATTTTGTGTTTGAGACTATTTAAATGAAGTCAGTACTTCGATAGTAGCTCGTGCATTATTGATAAGATTTGAAGATCCGTATCGTTTTGCAAGAATATCTTGATATCCAGCTACCATAAGAACTTTTCGCATCGCACCACCGGCAATCACTCCCGTACCTTTTGATGCAGGGTGTACCATAATTCGTGCTGCTTTATACTTGTTTTCAAGCTGGTATGGAACAGTTCCATTTTCCATTCGTACTGTTTTGAGGTTCTTTTTAGCATTTGCTACTGCTTTTGCAATCGCATCTACTACTTCCCAAGATTTTCCAGTTCCGAGTCCAACTCGTCCTTTTCCATCACCAATAACCATTACCGCTCGAAATCGAAGTTGTCGACCACCAGCCGTTACTCGTGTTACTCTATCGATTGCAAGAAGTTCTTCTTTGAACTCTTTTCGTGGTTTCTGGAATTGTCCTTTCCTTGTGTCTTTTTTTCAAGAAACAGCCATAGTATTATAATTTATCAATTAAAATGTAATAGACGCTGAACGTACAGCTTCTGCGAGAGCTTTTACTCTTCCGTGATATGCGAAACCACCTCGATCAAATACTATTTCAGTAATTTTGAGTTCAGTAATTTTTTTTCACATTTCTTCACCAACTTTTATTGCCATTTCAGTTTTTGTCCCTGATTTTTTCATTTTTAGGTCTGAAACTGCCGCAATTGTTTTTCCTGCATCATCATCAATGAGTTGTGCATGAATATATCCATTACTTCGGTACACAGCAAGTCTTGGTCGAGTAGCCGTACCACTCACTTTTGATCTAATTCTTGCATGTCTTTGTAATCGTTTTGCAAATTTATGTAACATAGACTGTTATTATAAAGTATAAATAATATGATTTGAGTGATATTATGCACCTGTTTTACCAGCTTTTCTTCGAATATGTTCTCCAACATATTTGATCCCTTTCCCTTTATATGGTTCTGGTTTCTTTTTTGCTCGTATTTTAGCAGCTACTTCACCAACCAATTGTTTACTCGTTCCTGATATATGAAGCATATTTTTTGCTTTATCGTCGAGTTCAACTTTAATTCCAGCTGGCATCTCCATATCTACTTTGTGAGAATAACCTATACTAAGAACTAACTTACTTCCTTGTACTTCAAATTTGTACCCAACTCCATTTATTTCTAAACTTTTTTTGTATCCGTTGGTAACACCTTCAACCATATTGGCTATAATTGATCTGGTGGTTCCCCAAAGAGCCTTTCTAGAGTCATCTACAAGAACTACAATAAGTTCGTTTTCTTCTTTTTTTACCTCTACTGCATCAGTATGAGTGTATGTTAATTCTCAAAGAGGTCATTTCACTTTAAGAGTCATTCCTTCTTGTTCTACTTGAATTTTATCACTCAGTACAACAGGAAGTTTTCCTATTCTTGACATAATATTGTTATTTTTAAATATATAAACTGGATCAACCCTATCATAGGGCTTCTCATTTATGTAATGAAGTTATTAGAATACTTCACAAAGAAGTTCTCCACCAACATTCAGACTTCGTGCTTCATATCCAGTAACAATTCCTTTTGGAGTTGATACGATATAAATCCCTTGTCCGTTTCTGGATTTTCTAATTTCTTTTGATCAAATATAAATTCTTTGACCTGGTTTACTGATTCTCGTTAATGTTGGAACATATTTTGTTTCTCGTACATTATTGAGTGTTACGACAATACTTTTTTTTGTTCCGTCTGTTTCATCTAGAGAGAAATCAGCAACATACTTATTCTTTTTCAAGATTCGTACAATATCAGCTTTCATTTTTGAATATGGAAGATTCACAGTTGTGAGCCGAGCCATATAAGCGTTTCTGATTCTTGTTAATAAATCTCCGATTGGATCTATTATCATAATAATAAAATTATTAATTAAAGTTTAGTTTGTGTGGTATATATTTCTTACCAACTCGATTTTCGTACCCCTGGAAGTTCTCCAGCGTTCGCTCGTTCTCTAAAACATATTCTGCATATACCAAATGCTCCGAGGAATCCTCTGGTTCGCCCACATGCTTCACAACGATTATATACTTGTGTTGGTTTTGTTGGCTTTTCTCCAGCATTGAGTTGATTGAGAAGTCTTTTCTGCAATCTGTTTGCTTTTGCGATTTTAGCTTTTCGTGCCATCTGTATAGTATTTAAAGGGTAAAATTATTTTGAAAACGGAAATCCGAGTTGTGTCAGAAGTTCTTTTCCTGAGGTCTTATCTTTTGCCGTTGTTTTTACAGTAATTTGGATACCGTGTGTTTTTACAACATCGTCTTGTGGTACTTCTAGAAAAATGGTATGTTCTTTGATACCAAAGTTATAGTTTCCTTCTAGATCAAATCCTTTCTTGTTAATTCCTCGAAAGTCTCGGACTCGTGGAAGAACAACATGAATCAATTTGTCGAGGAAGTTATACATATTTTCACCTCGAAGTGTAACGGTGAGCCCAACTGGCATACCTGCTCTTAATTTAAAGTTTGAGATGGCTTTTTTTGCATATCGCACTGTACATGATTGTCCAGAGATTTTTGTCAGATGATCTTGTAGAGTGGAAAAGTCTTTATTTCCATTTCGTATGTAGGTCCCGATTCACATATTCAAAACTACTTTTTCGATTTTTGGAACATCCATGATGTTTTTAATCTGTAGTTTATCTTGTAGAGCAGGAACCACTGTGTTTGCATATTTCTCCTGAAGCATGATTCGTATCTTATATAAATAAATGTTTGGAATTATTTGATGATGAATTTAGATGGTTCACCTCATTTTTCACTGAGTGCTTTTTTTGAGTATCGGAATTTTTTATTCTTTCCTTTTTCATCTATCATCGTGTATCCAATTCTTGTTGGTTTATCAGTGAATGGACATATGAGCATAACATTTGAAGCATCAATAGCTTTTTCGAATTTTGCAATTTGTCCAGGATTGGTTCCTGATTTTTTGATATGTCTCGTCACAATATTAATATCTTTTGCGATAATCTTATTGGTCTGTGGAAAAACTTTTAGAACGGCAACTTTTTGCCCTCGATCTTTTTCTTTTCCTGACATGATCTGAACCGTATCTCATGTTCTTATTTTCATAGTAGTCTATTTTTTAATTATAAAACTTCTGGAGCTAAACTCACAATTTTTTGATACCCTTTCCCTCGGATTTCACGAGCAACTGGACCAAATATACGAGTTCATTTTGGATTTCCATCATCTCCGATAATAACACATGCGTTATCATCAAATCGAAGGTAGCTTCCATCTTCTCTTCTGATTTCTTTTGAAGTTCGGACTACAACAGCTCGAACAACTTTTTTCTTTTTTACTGCTCAGTCTGGTGCAGCTTTTTTTACTGTCCCAACGATGACATCTCCTACAGAAGCATATCTTCGTTTTGAACCTCCTAGTACTTTAATACAGAGTAACTCTTTTGCTCCGGAGTTGTCTGTCACGACAAGTCGTGATTCTGTTTGTATCATAGCGATAACGAATTTTAAAAGTTAAATTAACTGATTTTTTCTACCAAATCCCATCGTTTTAGTTTTGATGTTGGTCGTGATTCTTTTATAAGTACCGTGTCTCCTTCTACACAAGCATTTTTTTCATCATGTGTATAGAACTTTTTTGTCACTCGGTATTTTTTCTTATATTTTGTGTGTGTTTTGTACGTGTATACAGATACTACAGCTGTCTTATCCATTTTATTACTCGTCACAACACCTTTTAATGTTCTCATTGTTGTAATGGTTACAAATATTATTGTATGTTAAAGCTTTTTTTACTTCCTATTGTTTTTAACTGAGCAATATATCGTCTCAGAGGTTTGATAAGATGGGTTTGTTTAAGCTCTCCAACTGAAAGTTTCATTTTGAGAGTAAAACATTTTTTTTCTGAAGCGACAATTTCTTTTCGAAGTGCTGCCTGATCCATTTTATCGATATTTTCTTTCGATTGTAATTTTAAGTCTTTGATTTCTTTCATCTTTTATGATTAATCAACTAATATTTTTGTCTTTACTGGAAGTTTATATGAGGCCAGTCTAAAAGCTTCCCGAGCAACCTCTGGTTCGACTCCTGTTATTTCAAACAGAACTCTCCCAGGCTTTACTGGAGCCCTATACATCTCTACAGATCATTTACCTCAACCCATAGGAACCTCAAGTGGTTTCTTGGTATAAGCTTTGTCTGGAAAAATTCTTATCCAAATTTTTCCTCATCTTTTAATAAATCTCACCATAGCTCGTCTCGCTGATTCGATTTGCCGTGAGGTAATAAAACCTCGGGTAGTTGCTTTAATAGCATAGTCCCCAAAAGCAATATTAGAACCTCGAATAGCGCTTCCTTTCAGTCGGCCTCTATGTGGTTTTCTATATTTCGTTTTCTTTGGTTGTAACATTTTTAGCACATGTTAGTATATAAACAATTTTCTAATGTCAAATTTTTATTTATAAATATTTCCTTTATAAATCCAAACTTTGAGTCCAATAGTACCGTACACTGTTTCTGCTCGCATTGTTGTATAATCAATGTCTGCTCGAATCGTTTGTGTTGGAATATTTCCATCTTTAAAGGTTTCTTTTCTCGCTATTTCAGCTCCATTCAGTCGTCCACCTACTTTAATCTTGATACCTTTTACTCCTGCTTCCATAGATTTTTGAATAGCCTGTTTGATCGCTCGTTTGTAAGGCATTCTTTTTTCTATTTGATTCGCTACCATGAAGGCAACTATTTTTGCATTTGCATCTGGTTTTTTTACTTCTCGAACTTCAAGAATAGTTTTTGTCCCTAATTTTCGAGTGAGAAGTGTTTCGATATGTTCTTTTTGTTCTCCAGTTTTCCCAAGAATGAGAACTGATTTAGAAGTAAAGACTACTACCGTGATAACGTCTTGGTTTTTTGAGACGAGTACATCTCCAAGAGGAATACCAGTCAGCTCTTTTGTAAGAATGTTTCGAGCTTTTATATCAAGACCAAGTGTATCTTGGTATCATTTTTTATCAGCATACCAAGTAGATTTCCATGTTTTAATATATGGGATTCTAAATGCTATCGGACTTACTTTATGTCACATAGTTTAATGTGTTAATAATTAATACGGTATTATATCTGCCTATATTAGACGGCATACAATACTCTCAAATATTCTGCGATTACAGACCTTACTTAACTTGGAGCTCTAATACAATATTAGAAGTTCGTTTTAAGATAGGATGCATTCTTCCTCGAGATACCGGGTTTCATCGTTTGTATACGATTCCTTTGTGGATCACAAGTTTTTCAATATAGAGTGAATCAGCATCTTGTTTATTATTGTTTTCAGCATTTGCAACAGCTGAGTGCAATATTTTATACAGGATGTCTGCTCATTTCTTTGGAGCGAATTTCAAGAACTGTAGAGCTTGAGAGGCTTTTTGCCCTCGAATAACTTCTGCTACTACTCTGAGTTTCTTTGGAGAAATTCGAATGTTTTTTCCATTAGCTTTCATATGCTATTTTGTTATTAGTTCGAAAATAAAATTATTTATTACCAGAGTGCCCTCGAAATGTTCGTGTAATCGAAAATTCTCCGAGTTTATGTCCGACCATGTCTTCAGTAACAAATACTGGTACGTGGCTTTTTCCATTATGAACACCAAATGTGTGCCCTACGAATTCTGGAATAACAGTACACGCTCGTGCCCATGTTTTGATTACTCATTTTTTTCCAGATTCATTCATAGCAACAACTTTTTTAAGGAGTCGTTCGCTAATGTATGGTCATTTTTTTAAACTTCTTGTCATAGGTTTAGATTAAAATTTTTAAAGTATTTATACCATAAGTTTCCCTTTTCTTGTTTTCAGGATCCATTTTGAGGTAGTTTTCTTTCGACTTCGTGTTTTATAACCAAGTGCTGGTTTCCCCCATGGAGTTTTTGGAGCCTTCATACCAATTGGTGAAGCACCTTCTCAACCACCATGTGGATGATCAACCGGGTTCATAGCTTTTCCTCGTACCGTAGGTCGTTTTCCCATCCATCTACTTCGTCCTGCCTTACCAACGTTAATTTGGTTATGGTCTGGATTAGAGACTTGTCCGAGTGTTACATAACACTTTTTATTAATGAGTCTAATTTCTCCTGATGGAAGTTTTACTTGCGTATATTCTCATTCTTGTGAAACAATTGTTCCATATGAACCAGCGGAACGAATAGCAGATGCTCCTTGTCCAACAATGAGTTCAACATTATGAACCTGAAGTCCCGTTGGAATATTTGCGATAAGCATTCTATTTCCTGATTTGAGTGGAGCTTTTTCATCGGTGATGATTTCATCTCCAACCTGCATTTCAGAGTGAGCGAGAACATATCTTCGTTCACCATCTTTATAACAAACCAGTGCTATAAATGCTGATCTGTATGGATCATACTCGATCGTTTCTACTCGAGCTGGAATCCCTGCTTTATCAACACTGTAGAAATCTACAAGTCTGTATCGTTTTGCATGTCATCCACCTTGGTGTCGAATAGTAAGTCGTCCCGTATTGTTTCGACCTGCATTTTTTTTGAGTTTTACTGTAAGAGGTTTATACGGAGTTGAAGTAGTAACTTCTTCAAACGTATTTACGCTCATACCTCGACGACCTGGAGTAGTAGGTTTAAATTTTTTAATTCCCATAATTCCTGTGTTAGTAGTATTATTCCCGAATAGTCATTCTAGGAGAAGATATAATTATTTTATGATAGAGAAATCAATTTTTTCTTTTTCATTTTTCAATGTAATGTATGCTTTTTTCTGAGATCGTTTTCTGAGTTGCATTCATCGTTTTTTACCGTATTTGAATTTTTCTCGGGTAGTAAGTACATTCACTGAATCTACTTCTACTCCATAGAGTTCTAATACTGCTTTTTTGATATCTATTTTTGTCGCGTCATCTGATACTTCAAATACATAAGTATTATTCATCATCTCATTGTTTGATGATTTTTCTGTAACGATGGGCTTGCGTAATATTCTATAGAGTCGCATTATTTAAAATGTTATTGAATTATTTTGCTAAAGTATCTAGATGAGTGAGTGAGTCTTTTAAAAGAACAAGTGTGTTATATTTTAAAAGATCTTTGATATTCAAATAGTTTACGAGAACACTTTTTACATTTGGTATATTAGATGTTGAGCATTCGAGTGTTTTATTTTTTTCTGGAAGAGCCAGAAGAATATTTTTAGTATATGGGAGTTTTTCAATAACTGCGACCATATTTTTTGTCTTTATCTCTTTCATTGCAATTGTATCAACAATAATGAGTTGTTTATTAGCAAGTTTTGATGAGAGAACGGTGAAAAGTGCTTTTCTTCGTTCTTTTTTATTCATCGATTGAGTAAAGTTCACATTGTTTCGTGGACCAAATGCCACTCAACCTTTTTTTCTGATTGGTGATCTGTTTGAACCCATTCGAGCTCGACCAGTACCTTTTTGTCGATAGATTTTTCGAGTTGACCCTCTTCTTTCTCCTCGTGTCTTTGTGTGTGCTACAACTTGTCGGTTGTTTGCGAGTTGGTAAATGAGTGCTCTATGTACGAGTCCTTCATTCCCTTCGAGTCCAAAGATGTCTTTATTCAGGTCTACTTTTCCGATCTCTTGTCATTTTTGATCAAATAGATTTGTTTTCATCTGTTATATTTAAATAAGAATTAAAGCGTTATAAGTATGTGTGAATTTCGTCCTCCTGGAACTCATCCTCGTACTCCAATAACTGATAGGTCTTTGTTTACCATTTCAACTGGAATATTTTTCAGTGAAACTGTAAGACTCCCGTGATGACCGTGCATCTTTTTACCTTTATGAGTTCTCGTAGGTTTTCTATTCCCGATAGAACCAAGTGCTCTATGGAATTTAGAACCATGACTTGCTGGTCATCCGTGAAAGTTATGTCGTTTCATGGCACCGGTAAATCATTTACCCTTTGAGATTCATTGTAGTGTTACTGTTTCAATTCCTTCAAATATATCCAGTGTGATCGTATCACCTACTTTATATTGCTCCATTTGTTCATCTGTTGTTGGAAATTCTCGTATCAGTGAGAATTCAGATGTATTGAGAGTTGTTTTATCTTTTCCAAGCTTTCCTTCAGATTTTTCTGAAAGGATTCCAACAATCATTGCCTGGTATCCGTCTGTTTCGAGGGTTTTATATCCAACCACTCGGAGTGCTGGTACTTCCAGAAGTGTAACGGGAATGAATTTATCATTCTTTACAATTCGTGTCATATCCAGTTTTTTAGCTATTATTCAAGCCATATAAAAACTATGGTTACATGTTAAAATCAGAGGTTAAACTTTTGCCCATTGTGAGAGAGTCTCTTTTGGGTAGTTCAACTTAACCTATTCTTTAGTAAACGTTTCGTGAAATTTACAAAAAGCCTCCGGATTATATGAAGATGTTTTTATTTGTCAAAAGAAAAAGTGAATTTTAGTTGTAATTGGTTTGTGAGGAGTAAAAAAACAGACCAATGATCTGTTTTTTTACTGAAATTTGAAGAATTATATTTTTTATCTTCCTTTTTTCTAGATTTTAGAGAAAATAATAAATTAAAGGGATAGGGTAAGTTTTTTTAATTAATATTTTTACTTTTAACCCTTTAAATTTAATCTCTCTTTAAAGCTTTTCATAGCATGAGCTGATACACCTCAGATATCTTGGACTTCTTCAAGAGAAAATTCTAATATTATCTCTCTTAAGGTATCACATTTATTTAATCTTTTTTCATATTCAGAGTCCCTTTTTTCTTTTCGACAATGAATTCCTCTTACTGTTTTTTTGAATCATAGCTTACATCAGACCTGGTTATCCAAATCCCGAACAAGTTCAGTTAAATCCATATCTAAAATTATCTGAATATTAACCACAATATCACCACCGAGGAGCTCGCTACATCTATTAGAAATAATTGTTGATAGCTCCTTTGGAGTAGCTCAGGCATCACTTAATTGATTCTGCGAATCTTGAAGTCATTCAATTCATTTCTTTTTCTCTATTATTTCATCAATTTCGTTTTGTATTTCATTAATTTCAAGCCGCAATAATTCTTCTTTCTTTTTTAGCAAAGCAATCATTCAGTCTAGCATATCATTAGATTGCTGTATGTCTAATTTTTCAGTCATTTATATATAAAAATTAATAAATAATTATTATATATATAGTATAATATATATATAAGTCAAATTTTTCGAATCTAAAATGCTTCATATAAAAATATATGATTGTATTTAATTTGAAGTTCAAGATAATTTTCTTTTTTTAAAAAATCCTCCTCCTCCCTCTTGTTTTTTTCCTAATTTTCACTATGATTTCCCCAATTTAAAACTCTTATTATCCCAATAGCAACATGCAACAAAAACTAGAAACCCTTCAGTCCGAATTTCTCTCACAACTGGAAAAGATCGAAAATATAGCTGATCTGGAAGATCTCAAAAAAGAATTTCTCGGAAAAAAATGAAAACTTCAGGATATTTTAAAAGGAATTAAAGACCTGAGTGTAGACGAGAAAAAAATTATTGGACCTCTCGCAAACACACTTAAAAACACCATTAGTGAAGAAGCTGATAAAAAAGTAGCTGCTCTCGAAGAGGCTCAATTTGCTCAGATAGAATCTGAAGAAGCGATTGATGTATCATTACAATTTCCCTCTACAAAAACAGGACATCGTCATCCTATTAGCATCACTTCTGAACTATTAGAAGATATTTTTATCTCACTTGGATTCAAAGTAGAGGACGGGCCTCAAATAGAAGATGAAGAACACAATTTTGATAAACTCAATATTCCAGACAATCACCCTGCTCGAGATGTTTGGGATACATTTTGGATATCTGATGATATGAATGATTTCAAAGAATCTGGAGATAAGCAACTGCTTCGAACCCATACTTCACCGGTTCAAGTTCGAACTATGCTTAAATGAGATCTGCCTATTAAGATTATTGTTCCAGGACGAGTATTCAGGTACGAACAAGAAGATGCTCGACATACCTGTAATTTCTACCAACTCGAATGACTCGTTGTAGGAGAAGATGTCACATTTGGAGATCTAAAATGGACCCTCGATACCGTGATGAAAAAACTCTTATGAGACGACACAAAACTACGATTCAGACCGAGTATATTTCCATTTACCGAACCAAGTGCAGAGGTAGACGTAAGTTGTCAAATATGTAAATGAACGGGGAAAATAAAAGGATGAAAAAAATGTAGCATGTGTTCCGGAACGGGTTGGGTAGAACTATTGGGAGCCGGAATGGTACACCCAAAAGTTCTCACTGATGCATGAATTGATCCAGAAAAATACTCTGGTTTTGCCTTTGGAATGTGAATCGACCGGATTGCTGCTCAACGTTTTTGAGTCAGTTCAAGTCGAATGTTCTATCAAGGAAAGTTGAAATTAAATGAACAATTTTAATAACCCATCCTCCTCCGCTACACTCTGGAGACTTCCCTTAAAAAGGGAAGAAAATTATAAGAAAAACTATAAAATACTCTCCTCTTCCCTTTTTAAGGGAAGTCCCGAGGAACGAGGGGATGGGTTATTATATATCAACATCTTAATATACACCTCATGCTCGAATACTTTTTCATTTTTTGTAGTGCCCTCTGCCTATCATATTTACTGGTTAAATGATGAATCTGGCTTTTTTATGCTCTTTGAATTGTAGACAACCCCGAAAAATTCCAAAAAAACCGTACCCCTATTCCATACTCTATGGGAATCATATTTTTTATAGGATTTTTACTTCTGAGCTACATTTTTGTCGATTATGATTATAAACTCTGACTCATTTGGGTGTTTGCATTTTTTATTACGGGCTTGAGTTTTTTAGATGATATGAATAATGTCTCTGCGTGAATTCGTCTCTTATTTCAAATCATTATTGGGGCTATTATAGGAGTGACCTCTATAAAAATAGGATATGTTAGCAATATATTTTGAGGTATTATTAGCCTCGAAACTTTCTCTTTCTTTCTGGGAACACTGGAGATATATATCATCCCTCTTATTTTTACCATACTGTGGTATGTGTTTGTATTTAATGCTATTAATTGGACCGATGGAATCAGTGGAAATACCTCTGGTATTAGTATTATTTCATTCTTTATTTTATTTTTACTGTGAATCCTATTGTTTCATAACGATACCTATATAGAGTGAGTGAGAAATGCAGAATTCATCATGAAACTCAGCCTGATTCTGGTTGGTCTCCTGATACCCTTTTGGATCTTTGATGTTCGGGAAAAAATACTGATGTGAGATAGTGGAACGATGTTTCTTGGTTTTATGCTCGCCACGCTTGCGATCATATCTGGTGGAAAAATAGCTACCGTACTGGTTGTATTTGGAGTCTACAGTGTGGATGCCGTATATGTGATCATGAAACGATTACTCGCAAAAAAGAATCCTCTCAAATGAGATTTTACACATCTGCATCATCGTCTACAAAAAATCGGACTTTCTAATAAACAGACGCTCTGATTGATCTATGGTCTCTGTTTTTTCTTTGGTTTAACCGGTTTATTTCTGGATAAAACAGGAAAAATAATTGTATTTTGTATTATTACGATTATCGTGATATCACTCAATAAAATTGTAGAAGTAAGTATCAAAAAATTTAAATAAATCAACATCATGAAAATAGCCTTTTTTTGAACTGGAGATTTTAGTAAAAATATCCTCTCCTCTCTGATAACATGTTCTGATATAGAAATTGCTTGTGTGGTATCTCAACCAGATAAACCGGTAGGAAGAAAACAAATTTTAGAAGCCACTCCAGTACATGCTTTTGCGATGGAGAGTGGTTTGGATATTTTGCAGCCAAAATCACTGAAAGCCCCTCAAGACCCACCTCAGGCCCCCCTTGTTAGGGGGGAGGTAGTCCTTCATGAATACCTCAAAACTCTAGATTTAGACTTTATTATAGTCGTTGCATATGGAAAAATTATTCCGAAAGAGATTTTGGATATCCCAAAGTATGGATGTATCAATGTACATGGAAGTATTCTACCAGCCTACCGATGAGCAAGCCCTATCCAAGAATCTATAAAAAATGGTGATACCGAGACTGGAGTGACAATTATGTACATGTCAGAATGAATGGATGAAGGAGATATTCTAGCCGTCGAAAAAATAAATATAGACATTCTAGACACCACTCCTGATATATTTAAAAAATTTGAATCTATCAGTCTTGAAGTACTTTATAATACTTTGCAATGAGTCATTTCTGGAGACATAACTGGACAAAAACAAGACGAATTACAGGTAAGTTACTGTTCAAAAATAGAAAAATCTGATGGGGAAATATCATTTTTAACTCAAACAACTGCTGAAATATATAACAGGTATCGAGCCTATATCACATGGCCCGGGATCTATAGTTATTATGGTGAGAAAAAAATAGGGTTTGAAGTGTGTAAATTGTCCTTTGAAGAAACCTCACCCCCAGCCCCTCTCCTGCAGGAGAGGGGAGCTAATCCATGAGAAGTAGTACAAATAAACAAAAAAACTGTTTGAATTGTCTGTGCTGATAAAAATATTCTCATTATCAAACAAGTAAAACTTGAATGAAAAAAATCTATGGATATACTCAGTTTTATCAATGGAAATAAAGAATTTTTAGATTATAGATTTAAATAAAATATGCTTAACATAGCCATAAACACCTTCCGAGAAATAGTGAGAAACAAGTTTCTGTATGTGATTCTGTTTTTTGCCTTTTTTTTCATACTTTTTTCTCTGGCACTCGGATGACTCACACTTTGAGAAAGTGAAAAAATCATTGTTGATTTTGGTCTGGGAATGATAGAGGTCTTTTGACTCGTGGGAGTACTCTTTGTTGGATCACAACTGCTGTTTAAAGAAATTGAAGGAAAAACTATTTTTCTCATTCTCTCAAAACCGATTCACAGATATGAATTTATACTGGGAAAATACCTGGGGTTTTTAGGGACTATTGCTCTGATTATTCTGGCTCAATCAATACTCTTTCTTGGAGTACTGTATTATAAAGAGATAGATATTACACTCCTTATTGGAGCGTCACTCATATTTAGTTTTTTAAAACTCCAGATGCTTTTGGCTGTAGTCTTTTTCTTTTCTACATTTATGGGAAATATGATTACAATATTAGTAGCACTTATGATATATCTTTTGGGACATAGTTATTCTCTCTTGCTCGATTTAGCCTATAAATGATGAAGTCAGGCTATAATTTGGTTCACTCAAGCGGGACAATTATTTTTTCCTCCATTTGAAGCCCTGAATACAAAAGATCTTATTGGGGTATTTCATTCATTTTGAGCCTCATATTATATTTCAAATGGACTCTATGCCATCATATATACGATCCTGCTATTATGATTCACTGTTCTCATTTTTAATCGGAAAAAATTTGAAAATTAGTCCTCATATTCATACTCTATTTTTACAAAAAATAACTGGTCTCACAAAAAACCAGCTTTTTTTAAACCCTCTTCCTAATCCTCTGCCGGTAAAAGAGAAAAAACTGTATAGTAAATATCTACAACGATATAACGATTGAGAACCCCTCGAATATATATTAGAGTCTGCTGAATTTTATGGTCATCGATTCTTTGTAGATCAACGTGTACTGATCCCTCGAAATGATACAGAGGTGATGGTAAGTGAAGCTATAAAAAAAATAGACACACAAATCCCCTCTGCCTATACGGGCATCTCCCCTTTATTAAAGGGGGAAAATAGTGACATTATTTACATAGATGTGGGAACAGGAAGTGGTTGTATTCCCATAAGTGTTATAAAAGTAACAGAAACCCCTCCCTCTGCGGTGACTCCCCTTAAAAAGAGGAGAAGTATTGATTGTTATGCTATTGATATATCTAAAAAGGCCTTAGAAGTGGCAAACATAAATATCCAAAAATATGATTTAGAAGAAAATATTACTCTATTGTGGTGAAATTTACTCGAACCTATGATGCCTCTACTTGATGGAGAAAAGTGAGAAACAGTCATTATAACTGCAAATCTTCCCTATATTAAACAAGATGATTTTGAAAATATGGACAGCTCTGTCTATAATAATGAGCCTGCATCAGCCCTATATGGCTGAGAGAATACGGGTTTTGAACTGTATGAAGAACTCATGGATCAATGTCAACAACTCGTAGCATGACAATATGCGGTAACACTGTTTATAGAAATTGGATTTGATCAAATAGGGGTCTGTAGAGAATTTCTTGAGAGAAGGTGATATGAGTATAAAGTGTTTAGGGATAATGGATGAGTGGAGCGATGTGTGAGGATAGAAATAAGCAGATAGGTGATAATTTTGAATATCTCCCAAAAAATGATACAATAGAGTTAATTATTCTTTACCCACCACCATGTCACTCGAAGAATTTTCACCTGACATAGATGCATCCGAATGATGAGCCCCATCCGCAGAAGTTGCAGAAGCGATGAAAGAGAGCCTTAAAAAAGCCTCTGCTGCTGGAAAAAAAGCTCAGAAAAAAATACAAAAAACACAAAAGGATGAGAAAAAAGCCAAAAAACATGACTTTCAATTGGCTGGTTTTTTGGTAAAGATTTTGATTAACCAGAATTATGATAGATTATTTCCAGCTATTTTTTCAGCCACTCGAGCAGGGTGTCCGAGCAATATAGTTCTCGGAGTTCTGTCACTCGTGCATCTAGAACTTTCTGATGCTATTCGTGATATATCTGGAAAAGAGCATATTAGTTTTGATTATGTTAATCCAGAGCCACGAGAATTTGATGATAACAATATTCGTCCTCCTGTAAGAGCGAGAATTAATAGTTGGGTAGAAGACATGGTAGACATGTCATGCCTAGAATATTCTTCTATCACACTAGAACACTTTATACACAGTAACGATGGAGTAAATCACATCCAGTTCCTGATTGAAGCTGTATTTACCTTCTTTCTCGCAAATCTACAAATCAGCATTCAAAAAGAAAAGTGTGAAAACATTAGTGAATTTATACTCGGTGAAGTCATGAAGGAAATTAAAAAAGTTGAAATCGAAAAAATATAATCTCCTATTAAATCAACAAAAGTCGAGTATTAATGCTCGACTTTTGTTATATTTAAAATATATTGGTAGATATGCCTAGTATTTTTACCCAGATAATATAGTTCATTATGCTACAAACACTGAAAAATAAACAAGGTTTTACTCTTGTAGAACTTATCGTTGTTATTACTATTCTTGCCATTCTGGGAACGATTGCCTTTATTACACTTCAGGAATACCCTCTCCTCGCTCGAAATGGAAAAAGAATAGCAGATATTGGAACCATGAAAAGTAGCCTAGAAGTCTTTCAGGTAAAAACAGGCATCTATCCTACTCCTTCAAATACCTTTAATGTAACATTTAGTGGTTCGATCGCGTGGGAACAAGGATCTTTTGGGGAAAGTGTGTTTAACAATGTTCGAACTCTCTCTACATTGCCTCTCGACCCTCTTACTTTTAATGAATATGCCTACTCTGTAACTAATACGGCAAAAGAATACCAAATAGGAGGAATTCAGGAAGCAGGAGCCCTGATCGCAACTCCTTGAGTTGGACGTGTACATGCTACCAATATTCAAGCTCTTGTAGAAGGAAACTATAACGAACAAATATTAAAAGTGCGGGCTGGAGTAACCGATTATATACTCGCTGTTCCTACTATTCTCAGCTCAGATATTAATGATGTTACGGTAGAGGATATCATTGCAAATGAATCATTTGTAGTAGATGGGCTCAGTAATGTGCCAGGAGTCTATTTAAAAGATACCAATAGTGCTACCTCCAGGGGGCTCAAAGCAAGTGGTGGAGTAAGCTATGCACCCAGTAATGTAGTCGTATATTCTGGAAGTACGGATGATTTAAGTCAAGTTAGTGAAAGAGAAGCATTAGCTACTCAGCTACAAGATGCTTATGCATGAAGTGATCTAGAAAGTATTGAAAAGTATCAACAAATTATAAATGTAGATACAAATGTGGCTACTGCCATTATTACAAATGCTATTGCATTTAATAATGGGGGCATTTTTGTAGCTGAAATTACTCAAGCTGATGTCGTGTCAGTAAATGAAGCCTTTTCACTAGGTAGTGAAAATAATAATGCGGTAACATGTTGAGGGCAAGCAATTGGAACTACATTTGAAGAAAATTCAATTACTTACACCATTGTTGAAAATGGAACATGAATATATGGAATAAGAAATAGTAGTATGATTGCTTTGATAGCACCGGGTGATAATCAAACCAATTTATGTACAAGTAATGTAACAAATATGATTGGTATGTTTGCTGGTGCATCTGCTTTTAATCAAGATATTGGTAATTGGGACACAAGTAATGTAACAGATATGAGTGGTGTGTTTGCTGGTGCATCTGCTTTTAATCAAGATATTTCTGAGTGGGAC
>CAZFWS010000005.1:0-5170 GCA_964522625.1 uncultured Candidatus Peribacteria bacterium
CTCTGCCTCGTAGGTATTTCTATCTATAATCTCATGAAAACAGGGGAGAAATAGTCTTATAATATTTTCATCAACATAACTATACTAATAATCAGTATCATAATAGCTGAGAACAGGGAAGAATAAAATCATAGTTTTTTTACCCTATGATACATCTGCTGTTTGAGAAACACTGATACTAAGACTATACCACAAAGAGTTACAAATATTCAGAGGCCCAAAGCTACCACCAAAGGAATAATCCAAGCTGGCTTTCATAAAGCACTCAGTAGTAAAAATATACTCCAAGCAAACGAACATGGTGCTAGGCCAGCCAAAAATGCTACCCAAAGAGAATTTTGATTTTTTGCTCAAGTTTCTTTTCTTTTCTGGTTTTTAATAGCACGATATACTAAATATATTCCAAAACAAAACAATAACATAGCACTCGATACCTGTATCATATAAGTATAATTACTCTGCAGTACCCCTCATAAGCTCCGAGCCACTATAAGCAACAAAATAATATCTATAATATGAGTCAGAGTAAATACTCATGCAAATAAAAATCATTTCAAATATCCATTTTGTTTCTCTAAAGTATAACTAATCAATAATCATTTAGAATGACCCGGTCATAGTGTATGTAAAATTCACAAAGTAAATACAAATAAAAAAACCCCGAAAATATTCCCCTGATTCCATTCAAAAAAATCACTCATATACTTCATCGTATCTTTGAGTACTACAGAACCTTGACCCGAAAAATCAGAAATATTTTTCTCTTTTACATCTCAAAGTATATTTTGAAGTTTATCTATCTGCTGTGAACTTAGTTCTTGATCAAATTCATCCCGAAGTTCTTGTCCAGGTCATAAGTCTGAATCCAGAGGATTCCAACCATATTCTAACTCCTCTGTATCACTATAACCATCATTATCACTATCAGGATTATTTGGATTTGTTGCATATATTTTTTCATCTTCATCAGAAAGTCAATCATTATCACTATCTCGCTGCTGAACATGAGCTGTATTATAAATATCAACACTCATATAAGGTTTTTTAGCCGTTAGGACCTTATATAAGATAGGTTGTGCACCAAGAAGTCATCATGATACATCATAGAGAGTTATTCTATTTGTCTGAAGAGGGAATTCTATAAAATAATTCAGTGAAAAAAATATATTTTCTAGCTCTTCACTACAATCAAAACCATATGAAACAGCCAATCAATCTGACAATATAGCATAAACCTCATCTTGCTGAAGTTCAATATGAGACAATACACATACTTGAGTATTATTTTTTATAATAATATTATCAGATATATAGTCTGTAATAACATCAGAATATTCGAAATAATCTGCTACACCATTCGGTAATTGCTTATTATTTTCCCTGAGTAAATAATCAATTTCATAGCTATGAAAATATGTTGTTATTTGAATTTTATTTCCTGAAATACTTGCGGTTGATACCGTAATATCCAATGGATGTGCATATACTCTATAGACACAAAAAAGACTTATGAAACTAAGGATAATATAAGATATTTTTTTCATAAGTCTTTTTTTTAATTTTATCTATTTATTTTGTTTATTTAATTTTTTTATTTTTTCTCGAACTTTCTGCTTTCTTTCTTCTAAACTCAAATCATCAAATGATTCTTCGAATGATTCCCCAGATCAAGCCATACCATGAGCATTATTTTTTTTATTTATTTTTCTAATTTTTTCTCGAATAAATGCCTTTCTTTGAGCAAGAGTAAGATTATTTCATTCATATTCTTCATCTTCGTCATCTTTTCTAATATTTTCTGGCATAAGCTCAATATTCACAGATGAGTTAGTATTTTGCTCTCTTTGCTTATTTATTTTTCTAATTTTTTCTCGAATAAATGCCTTTCTTTGAGCAAGAGTCATATTTTCAAGTGATGGAGAAATAGTATCCTGAACTCAAACCTGAGAAGATCAAATATTTTCTATAGATCTTTTCAATGCAACAAAATCAGACTGTAATACTTTCTTTTTACTAGAAAGCTCCGAAGAACTTAAATCTAATGATCTAATTTCCATAATATCTTGGTAAATTCCATCCATTTTTTCTATAAATAGATCTTTCTGAGAGTCAGTTATATCACTATTTATTACATCACTATAGAGTGACTGCAATAATGGAACTCTATATTTTTTTATTACTACTAGATTTGGTGTTACTGATTCCATTACTCATCTCTGATTCATTTCTTCCTGATTATCTGGGAGATTCATATAATCTTCTTGCTTACTTACTTTCTTTTCATTTATTGTCTGCTTATCCGTAATGTATGCTGTATTTACTCACTTAAGTTTTGGTTTTTTAACTAGTTCAGAAACAGCTGAATTTTCCATAATATCAGATGTTCTCATAGTACTAAATCACATCCCATACATTTCTGGATTATCATAATTTGCTGTTGCTATATCTGATTCAGGATCTTTTCAACATTCACGATCATAATAATTTCCTGTAAAATCTCCATAAGGACAAATATCCTTTGTAACAAATTTACTTCTTCGTGATCTACCACCTCATGAACTTCACACAACTGGGATCGGGTTTGATACAGTAGATGATCATGCATTTCATGATGTATTCATATCTGTATCAATAACTTCCTTAACAAGAGGATTTCATGTTTCATCTGACTCAACAAGAGCAAAAAATGAAAAATGATCAGTAGTAAATTGAACTGAATTAGTTGTCTTAATTATATCAGATGTATTCTTAGACCAGTTAATACCATCTTCACTTTCGAGTACAATATAATTTTTTGAAGTGTTTGGTATATCTACCTCTACCTGAACAGCCTTATTAAGATTCATTTGTAAACCGAGCTTATCTCAACCAATTTTTACAATTTTCTCAACAACGAGATCTTCAAATATTTTCTCTACAAATTTTGCCTCTGGATCAATAAAATTTTCAAGTGGTATATCCTGTGGTATCTTAAATATACCACTCCAATTAATAGGTTCATCTGCTGAAACTGATTCAATCACTACTCATGTTCATGTTTTTATACGAGCATTTTGCCCCTCAATAGTAACTCAAGTGGATGTAGAAAGTACCATGGGATCAGCCAATATATTTGTTCCATTTACTACCATATTTTCATAACTTCTCAATCTTGTATCTGTATCAAGTTCAAGAGTAAATTCTCCTGTATTTTTTACTTCAGGGGCCATAAATTCACCAGATATTACTTGCTCATTATACTGATCATCATATATTATGATTTCGTAATAATATAATTCTCATTCTCTTACATCTGTTCGAACTCGAATAGATGCTCATTCAGCAGTAACTCATTCTCTCATAATAGTTCGAGAATCAACCTCTCGTAAATTATCCTTATCAGTTCAATATCCAAACCGTACATATGAAGCACCTGATGGTCTAAAATTAGCATCATTAATATTAAATACGAGATGAACTCTTGATTGTGTTGAATTTCTTCACTCATACTCTTCTCTAAATAATGAGACTTGAGAAGCCGTAGTATCAACATAATCCTCTATTTCATCATCTAAGTCAAATAGTGTATCAAGGTCTTTATTATATAATTCTTCTAAAATTATTTTATGAACTGTTCTATAGTCTACTCATACTCCTAACCAGTTATGTTGAGATTTTTCAAATGATAGATTTCCATATACATTATCTTGCAACCGAGCCTTAAGTTTCTGATTATTTGTAAACACAAACATACCACCTCATTGACCATGATCAGTACCATCACTTGAATTTATTTTATTTGTTCGACCAAACTCTGTAAACCAAACCAAGGTAATATCTTCCTTAGCTTTCATTTTATTAAAGAAATCTGCAATATAAGTTCCTATATTTGCAAAGTTTTTTTCCATTCTCTCTTTTTGATCACTATGTGTATCATATGACCCATCTATTCTCATTCCAACAACATTTGTATCACCTGCATCAAATAATTGCTCTACAAAGGTAAAGTTTTGTTCCATATTAAATCATCCTCCAGCTCGTCAACCAGCTGCCTGAGAATCTCTTGAAATTTGATCTACCTTTATAGCATTTCTAAATGTATCTGATGATCCAGGAGAAAGTACCCGCGTTTCATAAATATCACGAAGGGTATTGAGACGGTATTCTTGCAGATTCCCAGAAACAGAATGTCTGATTTGAAAATAAGCATTTGATCAAATATTTAAAAAATTTCCTCATCGAAGCGCTTGTCATCCGTTACTAAGGGCTACTGTTTTTATAGGATCTTCATCTTTTGTAAATCATCCAATAAAACCATCTCCACTACTCTCAAAGAGTGATTTTTGTGACGACATAGCTCGTTGAGCTGAATCATGAGCCCGAGAGTGATAAGGAGTTCCTGCTCTATTAAATATTTTCAGATTTCACTCGTCATAAATAGGTTTAAAATCGGCTAAATTACTATTTAAATAGTAATTATTATCAAGGGAAACAAGGTCAGATGAAGTATTGAGTGCTCCTACTCATCTATTTTCAACATATGTCGCATATTCATCTTTCGGCACCAATACATGAAGCCAATCAGTACCACCCAATGCCTGCATAATGACAAGTTTAGAGTTGTTTCCATAAAATGAATTATAGCTTGGTTCTGCACCCATAAATTGAGGAGCATATGTTTGCATAACATATTCTGGTTGCATCAACATAATTTGAGCTACACCAAGAACATATTCTCTAAAGTATGTTGTATTTGCTACATCAATATTTCAATGGATATTTCCGTCCACATCTCGTGTCATATACTGAATAAGCTTTTCTTTTACATCATCTGGAAGTGTTCGGGTAAAGTAAAATTTTTCCTCAAAATATTTTATAATATCATAAGGATTCATAGCCTTAGTAATAGTATAATTATCAGGCATATCAAAAGAACCTGAAGATATATTAAACATACCAACATCTGATGTAAGTGTAGCAGAATGAATAGTTAAACTATTTGTACTTATATCTAAATAAGCTTCGTGAATCTTCAGAGAACCTGTAGCACTTGAGATAGGAATAAGCACTTCTCATGTTCATGTTGATACCGTTGATCATGTTGAACTTACTACTTCTCATGTTCATGTTGATGTTGTTGATCATGTTGAACTTACTGTTTCTCAAGTTCATGTTGATACCGTTGATCATG
>CAZFWS010000005.1:5270-16999 GCA_964522625.1 uncultured Candidatus Peribacteria bacterium
GTTCATGTTGATGTTGTTGATCATGTTGAACTTACTGTTTCTCAAGTTCATGTTGATACTGTTGATCATGTTGAACTTAGTGTTTCATCAAATGAGACATCAACCAACTCTAGCTCTCCTGTTCAAGTATTCGTTGAGCCAGTAAGTGATCATCATAAAGCTATAATAGCAGAAGGAGATGCAAATGAAGCCAATACATTTCACTCTAGATCATCCACTTCTCAATTTGATAAATCCAAAGTACCACTAAGATATTGAAACGACCCAGTAGCAGTCTCAAGAGACACATTCGATACCGATAGCGATCATGAAAAACTTAAATCTGAAAAAGAAATCTTTGAACTATCAATATAAGAGGAGAATCCTTCAATAACCCCTGAATTCACTACTATATCTTCTTGAGTTGGAACAAAATCACGAAATGTTTCTGTGTTAGTAATATTAGTTACTACCCAAGACCATCGAGTATTTGTATAAGGAGTAAAAAAACTTTTATTAGAATCAAAACCACCTCTCCCAAATATACTTCCTGGAAAATAAGGCCTCCAACCAATATCTTGTGTAATATATGGATTCAATAAATCTCACTGAGTCTGTCATGACTGCTTCATAAGACCTAAAGTTAACTCAATAGGGTTTTTAAAAATATCCCCGTTCATAGATTTATTACTATACATAACATCACTCACGAGAAGAGTTTTTACAACAGGGAAGAGTTCAAAATTATTTTGTTTTATTATATCTGCAATATCATTTAATTCTGATTGTATAGGTTTTTCCGCAACATAAAAACGATACAACTTATCTGCCAAAAAGAGAGCTATTTCATCTTCTCGTTTTGAAAACATATAATCAACAATATTATCCGGAAGACCATTATTTCATCCAATCGAGTTTTTCAGTATTTGTATATCTACCTCACCACTTGCTGGATTATAAAAAGGAAAACTATCACCAGCCTTTAAATCACCATCAAGAAATAACACTAATTCATTTGTATTAGACTCAGCATTAAAAGTAACCTCATGAGTATTTTCATCAGATTCAAATCAAAATAATATCTTTGCAAGTGTATTTACATCATCCTCACTATAATTCCTATCATCTTCGTTTCATTCTGGAACCAAAGGAGGATATTCATACATAAGTAAAAGCTGTAGTAATTCTCGAGAATAGTTCTCATTTGGAGAATTTGGTCGAGTTTGATTAAATAGATCTAAAAATCTCCCTATAGAATAATCTCATGGTTCACCATTATTATAAAGATTTCTTTGTATCATTTCTTTATAATTTCCTAGAGAATGAGTATAAAGCATATTATGAGTATTTTCGACATCAAGATAACTAATATTTCAGTTCGAATTTACAGCAAAAATATCCTCAAACATAAGGAAAAGCTTTTGTTTTGCCTCATAAGGATCAAGAAGTTTTTTTGTAAGATAGTATTCATTCATACTTCGACTAGAAGTAGTATCAAATACCTCACCATTACTAATATTTACACCACTTGATAAATCAGAGAGAGCTTGTTCATAAGTACTTCTATCTGGACCAAAAGGAGAAGGAAAAAGAATATCTATAGCACTTTCAGCTGAACCAGCTATAAATAACTCTTGA
Source organism: uncultured Candidatus Peribacteria bacterium (assembly GCA_964522625.1). GTDB lineage: Bacteria > Patescibacteriota > Gracilibacteria > BD1-5 > UBA6164 > JAKVBB01. The sequence goes on from CAZFWS010000005.1 coordinate 6,888, forward strand.
ATTTTTTCATCAGTTGGACCAATAAGAGCTTTACGAGCCAAATGTGCTGCTTTTTCTATAGACCATGGAGTTGCTACACCATTAGTTATATCAGCATATACTAAAGTACTCGGCAAAAAACTAAACAACATAGAACTCAACAATATACCCGCAACAATCTTCTTATACATGAAATATAATTATTAATTAATATAATTCTCCTAATATTAATGTAATATTAATTATTGTCAATCATTTTTTTTATATTATAAAATATATCTATTAATAAATATAGTAATAGTTTTTTTATATATTTTTAAACTTGCGAAAGTAATGAAAAAATGTAACTTAGTACTTAATATAAAAGTTACATTTTTTTGATGAGTAAATTACAGTTAAACGAGAAACAGGAGGAAGCAAAGAATAAGGTAGATGGTCCATTGCTTATTATTGCAGGAGCAGGGAGTGGGAAGACTGCTACACTGACTGCAAGAGTAGAATATATGATCAAGCAGCAGGGAATAGTACCGAGCAATATCATGATGGTAACCTTTACAAACAAGGCTGCGACTGAGATGCGAGAACGAGTTGCAAAAACTCTTGGAGTAGATACACCGAGAAACCTATTTAGTAATAGTAATTTTCCTACTATTGGGACCTTTCATAGTATCTGAATAATGATACTCAAAAATACTCTCAAACATTACTGAAGTGAACTACAAATCGGACTTAAAAATGACTTTGTTATCTATGATGAAACAGATAAATTATCAGTCTTAAAATCAATTATAAAAAATGACCTACAACTCGATGAAAAAGAATATAAACCTAGACAAGTCGGAGCCTATATTAGTAATGCAAAATCAAAATGCCTCACAGCAAAAGCATATGAGAGAGAAATAAATAATGCATTTACACAAGTAGTGTGGGAAGTCTACACGAAATATGAAGTTCGACTCCAACAAAACAATGCCATAGATTTTGATGATATTTTAATCAAAACTCTCGCGATACTACAATGATATCCTCAAATTTTAGATGCATATCAAAATAAATACCAATATCTCATGGTAGATGAGTACCAGGATACCAATAAACCACAGTATGAAATAGTGAAACTCTTGGCTTCCAAGAATGAAAACCTCGCTGTCGTAGGTGATGATTCTCAGTCTATCTATTCTTGGAGATGAGCTGATATGACCAACATTATAAATTTTAAAAAAGACTATTCTAATGCGCTTGTAATAAAATTAGAACAAAACTATAGATCAACAAAAAATATTATCGATTCAGCGAATCAAGTCATCAAAAATAATAAATTTGGAATGCAAAAAAATCTCTGGACTGATAATGAAACAGGGGGTAAGATCAACTATATCGAAGCACCAGATGACAAGATAGAAGCTCGAATAATAGGGGATATTATCATAGATTCAGGAGAGAGTTATTCAGACAATCTGATACTCTACAGAACCAATGCTCAGTCACGTAAAATAGAAGAATCTCTAATGAGCAAAAATATTCCATATAGAGTTATTTGAGGACTAAAATTTTACGACAGAAAAGAAATTAAAGACTTATTATGATATCTTAGAGTGATTCATAATAGTGAAGATATTGTCTCTATGAAAAGAATAATTAATACTCCTACTCGAAAAATAGGAGCAAAATCTATAGAAATACTCGATAACTATAAAGAGAGTTTTTGAATTAACTATATGCAGATTATTTCAAATATTTCAGAAGTAGAAGAGCTCAAACCCGCAGCAAAATGAGCCCTAGATAATTTTGGGAAATTATTAACAGCACTCATAGATGCATCTCATAAAATATCAGTAGGAGAATTACTCTCAGAAATAGTAAAACACACCGAATATATCAACTATATCACGGATGGATTACCACAAGAAGAAAAAGATTCTAAAAAAGAGAATATAGATGAACTAATCAACCTTGCAAGCGAATACACGGGTATGGAACCAAGAGAATCACTCTCTATATTCCTAGAAGAAGTTGCACTTCTCACAGATATGGATAGCAAAGATGAGAGAAGTGAATATGTTACTCTTATGACGATTCATACATCTAAATGACTCGAAGAAAAAACAGTGTTTCTCACTGGACTCGAAGACTGAATATTTCCAAGTTTTAGAAGTGTCAATGAATCAGCTCTACTAGAAGAAGAGAGAAGACTCATGTATGTAGCCATGACACGAGCCAGAGAAAAACTCTACATATCTCGTGCTGCAGAGCGATTTCACTTTGGTGATTACGTTCGAAATCCTGAGAGTCGATTCATGAAAGAAATCCCAGAACAATACATAGAAAACTATGATCTATGAAATTCAACACTCTGACGATCAGACTTTTTCTGAGGAAGATCTAAACTTGAAATGAATTCACTCAAAAGTGATAAAAATATCAAAATGGTACGAAAAGTACAAAGTAATGATATCTCAGATTTTAATGTTTGAGATAAAATAGAACATGTTCGATTTGGGAGATGAATGATATCAGCACTCAATTGAGAGATAGCTGATATAGTATTTAGTGGCAAATGAATCAAAAAAATGAATATTAAAATTGCTCCTGTGAAAAAAGTTTAATTTTGTTTTTTAGTAAAATAAACTATACTAAAAATATAATAATTTATTTTTTACCCTAGAAACAAATGATATTATCAAATATGGACTATGTACCTGGAAAACAAGTAAACACACACTTAGGAATAGTGAATGGCTCAACAGTACGATCAAAACATGCATGAAGAGATATCATGGCAGGTTTAAAAAATATTTTCGGATGAGAGTTAAAGTGATATACAGAACTCCTCAATGAATCAAGAAAAGAAGCTATTGATAGAATGATTTCAGAAGCTGAGGAACTCTGAGCAAATGCAATTCTAAATATTAGATTTTCAACATCATCTGTAAGTGCAGGAGCATCAGAAATATACACATACGGAACTGCTGTTAAAATATAACCAAAAAATATGGAATTTATAATATTTATCATAACCATTATTTGTGGTTTATTCTTTGGAAAAAGAGCTGAAAAAAAACATTATTCATCTATCATAGAAAGAGAAGAAAAATATAAAAGTATCGTTATTCTTTCAGATAAAGATTTGAAACGAGTCAAAAATACTTCAGGAGAATGAATACTCTTGAGTGGCACTACCGTTGTATCTATCGATGCCTTTAAAAAATTCATGTCTTCTTTTGTAAACTTATTTGGAGGAAAGATGAAATCTTATGAAAGTCTCGTTGATAGAGCTAGAAGGGAAGCAATACTTAAGGTAAAACAACAAGCTTATGAGAAAAATCTCAACTGCATAGTAAACCTAAGAGTAGAAACCTCTAGTATATCAAAAAATGCAAAACAAAATGTATGAGCTGTTGAAGCTCTTGTTTACGCAACTGGAATACAAGTAATCTAAAGTATGAAAATAGAAATACCAAAAAAATTATCCAAAAATCATAATATATCAAGTGAAAGTGAACTGGCTTTTGTCTGAAGATATATATGATTTTTTTTATTTTTACTTATATCACTCTATGCATTACTTCATATAGTAGCTTTTATAGCTATACACTTTATTAGTATAGATAAAGAAATAGAATGGTTTTGAGCAAGTACTCATATACTTACTGATGATAGCCAAGATATACCCGATATACTAAAAGAACGATATAAAGATATTAAATATAATATTTCGATAATAGATTTAGATGGGGAAGAGAATGCATTTGCAGCACTTGGTTGAAATATATACCTCACCAAAGATCTCCTAGAAAATATTCAAACATACGAAGCACTTGATATGATAGTATGACATGAAGTAGCTCATATAGAAAATAGAGATGTATTAAAATCATTAATCACTAATATTCCAATTACAGTTATTGCTTCACTTATATGAACTCAATGAGTTTTGCTTTCAGACAATGTTATAATCAACAACTTTTCAAAGAGACAAGAGACTATAGCTGATAAACATGGAATTGATTTTGTATATAAACTTAACGGACATGTATGATGCAGTCTTTCATACTTCCATGAACATAATTCTACACTATGAAATATAGCTGAAATATTTTCCACACATCCAGTAACAGAACTCAGAATACAGAGACTCAATACCTATATACAAGACAAATGATACAAGATATGAGAATGTAGTGAATTTAAATATTCTCTAGACTAAAAATAAAAAATACTTAATATGATTATTAAGTATTTTTTACAATAAAAGTCATGCAAAAAATAGTAATTTTATCAGGGGGAACAGGGGATGAAAGGGAAATAGCTATCAAGTCAGCTGGTTATTTTAAGAACAATATCTGAAAAGACTATGATTATTATGAACTTCCAGAACAACTCAATGATTTTATTTCAAATAAAGATAGCTATAATCTAGCAATCCCTATATTTCACTGAGAATATGGAGAAGATGGTCGTATTTTTGCAATGCTGGATATCTTATGAATACCACATGTACTTACTCCGTATAATATACATAGCCTACTACTCGATAAGAAAAATACAAATATTATAGTGAATAGCTTTGGCTATAATATGCCAAAAGAATTTACAGCAATAAAGCATAATAACTCATATAATATATCAGAAATACTTCATTTCATAGATACCGTTTGATATCCTCTTATTATAAAACCAAATAAATGAGGAAGTAGCTTTTACACATATAAAATAGAAAACAAACAACAATTAGAAGAAAAAATCAATATTATAGAAAAAAATATATCCGACGACCTACTTATTCAGGAATTTATAAAATGAGAAGAATATTCCGTACCCATCATAGCATGAAAAACAATACCAATAATGAAACTTGAAAAGTTTGATGAAGATGCATTTTTTGATTATGAAAATAAATATGAATCAGAAACGTGAATGAGAGAAGTTTTTCCTGAAAACATACCAGAAAAATTACAAAATGAACTCATAAAAACATCTACTGAACTCTATCAATATTTCTGAGTAAAATGATATGCTAGGATTGATTATCTAGTAAGAAATGATACGGTATATTTTCTTGAAATAAATACTATACCAGGGATGAGTCCAGCTTCTATAGTGCCAAAATCTTGGGATAAAACAGGATGAAGCAAACAAGAACTCGTAGAAAAAATAATATCAGATATATAGAAATATATTATACTCACTCTCAAAAGAGAATAATCCATTACTTAACATAATATAACTTATGTTAAGTAAATATGCTATATTTATATGTCTGTACAATATCTGTATACATCTAATAAAAATATTTATAATTAATAACTTAAAACTGATTTAAAAAGATATTATTAAATAATATCTTTAGATACTCTAGTATTTCCTATAGACAAAGCTAGTAGACTAAAATAATTAACACTTCACTATTAATATAAGTATAATATTAAAAATATTTATAAAATAATATTATGTTAAGTGATATTGTTTATATTTTCATGAATATTCATATCTCCTAAAATATCTATTTTTCACTAAAAAAGGCCTATATTTTAAATATAGGCCTTTTTTGATATTTTTTTACATTTCATCTGGAAAGAAATTTTCATATGCTTCTTTCTCGATAATTCATTCTTCTTCTAATTGTTGTGCATGACGTATCATGGTAATCATTCCATCTTTTGTACCAGTTTCGATATTTCACTTAATTTGATTGAGTGTTCATTCTCGAATGAGATTTTTAATACCAGTGGTCATAAACATAAGTTCATACATACCAACTATTCCTGATTTATCAGCTTTTTGCACAAGTCGTTGTGATAATACTCATCCTAATACATCACCAAGTTTATAACGTATAGAGTTTTGAATTTCTGGTGGGAAAAAATTAATAATTCGAGTGAGTGTTTGTACCGATCATGACGTATGCATAGTTGAAATAACTAAATGTCAAGTTTCAGCCATCTCCATGGCAGCCTCTACAGTTTCACGATCTCGCATCTCTCAAACCATAATAACATCTGGATCTTCTCGCATTGCAGCCCGCAAAGCAGCTGGAAAACTAGCTGTGTCATTTCCTACTTCTCGTTGAGAAAATATAGATTTATCATTTTTAAATACAAATTCTATCGGATCTTCTACCGTAAGTATATGCTCTGCTCTATTTTTATTAATTTCATTGAGAATAGATACCATAGATGTAGACTTACCAGAACCAGTTGGTCATGTTACTAGTATCAGACCTTGTTTCATATTAGTAAATTTTTTAACTCATTCTGGAAGTCCAAGAACTTCGATAGCAAGTGGTTCTGATTCGATTCGTCGAAGTGCAAATGCAATCTTCCCTATTTTCATATATGCATTAACTCGAAAACTCGTTCCATCTTTATAAGTATAGGCAAAATCTGCATCTTTTTTAGCTAAAAATTCTTTTGCTCGCACTTGATTATCATTCATTAAAGCGAGTAAAATACCCTGAATAGATTCTTTAGAAATATCCCCTGCTTCTGACAAAGTAGACATTTTTTTCTTAATTCGAAATGTAACTGGTGAACCTTCAGCAATATGAATATCTGAAGCTTTTTTTTCTATTCCATAGGCCAGGATTTTATCAAGCATTTGTGACATAAGATTTGTTTTATAAACTATATATCTTAATAATAGCACATAAACAGAATATTTACAAAAATCTGTACAAAATACTAATCCCTCCCTGCTTCGCAGTACTCCCTTTTCAAAAAAGGGAGAAACTTAATAAAGTCATTGATTTTATTTCGAGTATCTATATACTTTTCCTATTAAAATATTCCACTAATATAAACATATGAACATAACTCCCCTACTCGATAGAGTGGTTCTCAAACCAGTTGAAAAAGACTCTGTTACCAGCTCTGGAATCATACTCCCAGACGGAGTATCAAAAGAACGACCTTTTACCTATGAGGTAGTCGCTATTTGACCAGGAAAACCAGACTCAGATATGTCAGCTATTTCTGTCTGAGACAAAGTTCTTTGTGGTCAATATAGCTGAGACGAAGTAAAACTCGACGACCAAAACTACAAAATAGTAGCAATCGAATATATTTTAGGAAAGGTCTTATAATCCCTTTACTCTCTCCGATACTCTTCGAGAGAGTTTCCCCTTGTCAGGGGCAACATTATTAACGAATAACAAAATAATATGCCAAAACAAATACAATTTAGTGATGATGCTCGAGCAAATATGTTTGCTGGGATTGAGCAGGTAGCAAAAACAGTAACCGTAACTATGGGACCAAAAGGTCGGAATGTCGTGTTCGATAGAGGTTTTTGAGCTCCTCAGGTAACCAATGATGGTGCTACCATAGCCAAAGAAATAGAGCTCGAAGATAAATTTGAAAACATGGGTGCAGAACTCGTAAAAGAAGCAGCTGAGCGAACCAATGCTCTGGCTGGTGATGGTACTACGACAGCCACTCTCCTCACCTATGCACTTGCAAAAGAAGGACTCAAAAATATTACATCATGAGTCAATCCAGTAGAGCTTAATAATGGTATGAAAAAAGCTGGTGTTCTCGTAGTAAAAGAACTCGAAAAAAATACAAAAAAAATAACTGAAAAATCAGAAGTAACTCAGGTAGCAAGTATATCAGCCCAAGATAATACTGTGTGAGAAATTATCGCAGAAGCTATGGAAAAAGTAGGTCAAGACTGAGTGATATCAGTTGAAGAAGGGCAAACATTTGATATGGAGGTAGAAATAACGGAAGGTATGCAATTTGACCAAGGATATGTAAGTCCATATATGGTGACAAATACTGAAAAAATGATATCTGAGATAAAAGATGCTCCCATCCTAATAACAGATAAAAAAATCTCTAATATGCAGGAATTTCTTCCACTATTAGAAAAGATCATGTCTACTGGAAAAAAAGACCTCGTTATCATAGCTGATGAAATCGAATGAGAAGCTCTTTCAACTATGATCATCAACAAACTCAAGTGAGTGATGAATATTCTCGCTATAAAAACACCAGGATTTGGAGATAATAAAAAAGAAAATCTCAAAGATATAGCTATTCTCACTGGTGCTAATGTTGTCACTGAAGAATTAGGTATGAAACTAGAAAATGTTACGATAGATGACCTCTGAGTTGCTAAAATGGTAAGTTCTAGTAAAGATGACACTATTATCATCGGATGAGGCTGAAATCCATCAGATATCATAGCTCGAGTAGATGAACTCAAAACAAAATATACAAATAGTGATTCTGGATTTGATAAAGAAAAAATAGCTCAGCAGATAGCAAAACTTGCTGGATGAGTGGCAGTTATCAAAGTTGGTGCAGCATCAGAAGTGGAAATGAAAGAGAAAAAATTAAGAATAGAAGATGCACTCAATGCAACTCGAGCAGCTGTATCCGAATGAGTTGTAGCAGGTGGTTGAATAGCTCTCCTACGAGCATCTAAAATACTTGAGAATCTTGATCTTTGAAACGATGATCAAAATATTTGAGCAGCTATCGTACTAAAAGCTCTCAGTTATCCAACAGCACAGATTATCCAAAATGCTGGAAAGGATGATACTAAAATTATTGCTGAAATTAAAGGAAATAAAAATATCAACTACGGATACGATGCAGCTAAAGATGAGTATACAGATATGATAGAAACTGGTATCATTGACCCAAAAAAAGTAGAGCGAATAGCACTCTGAGAAGCTATTTCTCTCGCTGGTATGTTCCTCACTACCGAGGCAGCTATTACCGATACTCCAGGTACACCAGATCCAATGGCTGCAGCAGCTGCCATGGCAAATATGCAAGGTGGGATGCCATGAATGGGTTGAGGTATGCCAATGATGTAATTTTCACCCAATCTCTCTCAAAAAAAACCTGAATAGTAAGATTCTATTCAGGTTTTTGTTTTATTTAAAAAAATATGATAATATAAAATTAATATAATTTAGGAAAAATATGTCTCTCGATACAGCAGAAAATAAAGAAATAAACAAGGAAAACTCATTTTGTATTAGCAACCTTCTTTTAAATACCAATCATCCGGAAATACAAAAATCATCACAAAAAAAATTATATACTCTCGTTGAAGACATAAAAAAAGACTGATGTATTTCATTAACAGACTTTCAAAAATATGAGAAACAACTTAAAAAATCCAGAGGAATTAAGAATAAAAAAATAGCTTCAATCACAACTCATAGGGAGACTAAAAAAGTATCCTCAAACAAAGAAAGAGAAAAAAAATCAAATATACAAAGAGTATATGATATTTTAGAATCGGAAAATATGGACATTTTTCTAGCTACTCTTATTGAGCATTATATAGGAAGGTCTTTTTTTATAGGTAAAAATATAATCGTACTCTCAGAAAAAAATATGGATACATATATCTATAATCTTAAACGTTATTTATTTAATACCATTCTAACTGAATCTAGTGGTAATGAAAATTCTGTAAACTCTGTTACTAGTGCTCGGTGATGTGGTCAATGGCTTATAAATGATGGGAGAAATGGTATAGAAGTAGCTGATTTAGATATAAACTGAAACCGTAAATGGTTCAGATTAAGTACAATATCAGAAGAAAAAAATAAAGAAAGAATGGTGAGAATAGAGGGTAAATTTATAAAAAATCAACGAGAAAGATATTTTATAGGTTCCTATGAAAATGCTCTCAATAGATCCCTAAAAAAATATAATAGTATTAAAGAAAAACTTCCAGAAAGTATAAAAAATCAACTAGAATCTATACTTCCTAATAAAATAATAACATCTCGATCAAAGAGTAGTCCTATATGAAAAACATTAGAAGCTCAGATGTTACTTTTAACATTAGATACTATAACGCATACAGAAAAAAAACGAAATAATGCAGGTCAAATAGTATGAATTGATCATTTTATAGCTTCCATACTACATAATTGAAGCCAGGAAGATATGATACAAGTATATAAGAAGTTTCATCATACTCAATCAGGTAGCAAAATAGAAAATGAAAAAGCTCAAAAGCTATTTTATAACAACTTTAGATTTACTCAAAAAATATATAAAAAAATATAAAATTACTAAAAATAAATATTCAGGCAGAATCAAAAAATAACCATTATCCCTATTTTTGCATTATCTAAAAAAATATGTTAATATAAAATTAATATA
>CAZFWS010000006.1:0-15537 GCA_964522625.1 uncultured Candidatus Peribacteria bacterium
TTTCCTCTTATTGCACTTGGATGACTTGCTTCTCTTTTTATAGATTCAAAAAAAGAGCTTTCTTATGCAGAAAACTCTCTCTTAAATTCATTATTTATGCTTCAAAAAATGAAGAAAAACGTAATGGAGGTGCCTAGCGGGATCGAACCGCTGTATACGGTGTTGCAGACCGCTGTATAACCACTCTACCAAGGCACCAGAGTATACGTGAGTGAATGGATTATATACACGAATACTAATTTATCAAACAAATTCACATATTTTATTTATCATTGCTATAATCACATCAAAATGTTTTGAGCATCTCGACATAGCGATCATTTTCACGGACCTGTACCGGGAGAGTGAGAGTCATAACATACATCTGATCTGGTTGACATAGATGAGCTGTTTGAATGAATTTTAGTTTTGGTGTATCAACATTATACTGAGCTTCGAAAATATATACTATCCCCTCTTCCCCATCAGAAAAATTAATATTTCTCGTATCTAATCCAGTATATCATACATAGGTATCTCGAGCAGACACCATTTGTGATATCATAAAATCTGTTGAAGTAGTGAGTTTAGTAATCGTATCAGAAAGAATCAGCAAATTACGAGCAAATGATGCAGATGCATCGTTCGAAACCACCGCTAGTTCAATCTGTCAGGTATGTGGTTGTGGAAACACACTCACATCTGACTGAATATCCCATGATTGTGGAATAGAAAGAGAGAATCATGATTGATTATATGATGTCAATCCATCTGCTGTATTATCAGATGAATTAGATCAAAAACAACCTGACAATACTCATGCCAGTAAAATCATTATTATATATCTATACATAGGCTGCCAGTGAAATAAAAAAATAAAAAGCTCTGTCTCATTCTATATATAATAGAATTATTTTTTTCATAAAAATTTATAAATCATAGTAAATATATACACCAAAACAGTAAGAGCACAAAGGAAAAAAGTATATATAAAAGTTTGTATAAAAAAATCTCTATAAAACCCTCCGAGGACAAATAATAAATTTATAAAAAATAATGTGATACCTACTATATACATTGTTTTTGCTGCCATATTTACATACGATCGACGCTTGACGCTATTAAGCGCATCTTTTTTCATGACTTCTTTCCATCACATACTTGATTTTTAGATATATTAAAATATAGTAACTACATCTAATCATAAATATATAAAGAAATGACCGTAACACAAGAACAAATAGAAAAATTATCCTCTGCACTCAGTAAGATTAAAACCGATACATCAAAATCAGAATCAGGGATCAATTCTATACTTAAATATATTGATATACTGAATCAAGTGGATACAAATGGTATCACAACAACCGTTTCTAGTGTCAAAAAAGATACTGTTTTACGAAAAGATATCGAAGTTCAAAATAATCTTGCGTCAGCCCTACTAGGATGCTCTCCTCAAAAAGTGATCGCAAACCAGATTGCCCTTTCAAATATTATGCAATAAATTTATGATTGTTTCACTCAAGCTCATACATTTTCGAAATTTTACTGAGCAGGTTTTTCATTTTGATGGTGAAAAAAATTTTATTATTTGAAACAATGGAACCGGAAAAACAAATATACTTGAAGCTGTATGCCTGCTCTGATGAACCCCTATGGGTCACCTATGATTTGAAGAAATGGTCCAGTTTGGAGCAACATATTTTTTTATAGAATGTGAATATGATAATGGTGAAAAAAGAGCCATATCATATGATGCCGAAACAAATAAAAAACAATACCTCATCAACAGCAAACCAACGACTCGCAAAAAATACAGAGCTGATTCTCATAGTTGTTGTATATTTACTCCGATATTAATGAATATTATGTATCTCTCACCGAGTTTACGAAGAGATTTTCTCGATACTATATTATCATCATCATATCCAGAGTATTCCGATATCTTAAAAAATTATAAAACTATTCTCACCAGTCGAAATAAACTCCTCCAAGCAATAGGAGAAAAAAAAGCAGATATACATGAACTCGATTTTTGGGATGACAAATTTATTCACTCTGCTGCGAGCATTTATGCATACCGAAATGAATTGATCCAGTTTTTTACAAAAAATATAGACGAGACAAAAAAATACTTTTGAGAAAAAATCACAGATATTCATATAGTATATAATTCAAAAATTGATATTCATAATGCAGAAGTAGCACTCAAAACCTACCTCTGAGAAAACAGACAAAGAGATATTATTATAGGAAAAACAGCCAGGTGACCCCATGTAGATGATTTTAGTATTCTGATTAATACCACACTTCCTCTCACCCACTTTGCATCCCGATGAGAAACAAAAAGTGTTATTTTATGGCTAAAATTACTTGAAACTGTATTTATAGAAAAAAAACAAGGGAAAAAACCCATACTCATCATCGATGATTTATTATCAGAACTCGACACACTTCACAAAGATCTCTTTACCGATAAAATCAAATATTATCAAACACTCATATCTTCCATCGAACATACAAAAAATCAATGAAATATTATTACAATATAATATAGATAAATGTATAGGCTATAGTCTGTAAAAAACTTGTTAAAAGGTGTATTTATAAGTAATATCAAGGATATTTTAACAAATTATTGACGATTATGGCCTTTCTGCTAAAACTGTTCCAAATCTTGTGTGTTATAGGAGTGCTTTGAATATCGAATGTTCTTGCTGCGTGAATCGACCACTTTGAGGTATCATTTACCCCCGAATCAGCACAATTATGAGAATCTATTGATATAGAAATACAGGCCGTCGATAAAAACAATGCTGTAGTAACAGACTATGACGGGACGATTCTCGTATTTTCAGAAACAGACCCTGAAGTAGTGCTCCCTGATGAGCTCAATCAAAATACCTACACATTTACGGAGACTGATCAAGGGGTCATTCGATTTGAAAATGCTATTGGTTTTCAAGAAACAGACCTACAAGATATTCATGTATATGACCTGAATGACGATAGTGTTTTTGGTATTGGTGAAGTTAATATAGAAAAAAGCCAGACTGCTGACGTTCAAGAAATCAGTATTCTCTCACCTCAAAATAATATTACGGTTGGTGAAAAAAATATAAAAGTTTCATGATCTACTCAAAAAAACCATCAAGTAAATATTATTGTAAATAGTCAAAATGTATGACAATCAACGAGTAATAACGATGGATTATTTGAATACGAAGTAGAACTATCTGAATGAGAAAATACTCTCACATCTGAAGTTCTCAATGCAGATGGAGACATTATTGGTGTTTCTCAAAGTATTCAAGTACTCGTAACATCAAACCTACCATCATTTAAATGAATCACCTATACTCCTGATCTTATAGAAGTCGGTGATAGTATCAATATAGAACTCATTGGGACTCCTGATCTGATCGAAGTAAATATCATTATGAATGATGTTGTATACCCACTTCAAGAAGGTGTAGAATGAACATATACTGCGACTATTACTGCTCCGAGTAAAGCAGGAACATATGCCATTGATATAACATTAAAGGATGAACTTCAACATGAACTCAACCTACTCGCAGCTGAAAGTATAGCAGTAAATGCAGCAAGTACTCCTCCACTCAACTCTGGAGATACAGAAACAATACAACAAACATCATCTGAACTACCAACCTCAAAAACTGATGATACACTTATAGTCGAAGATCTTAAAGTAACGGAACTCAAATCAAAATCAATTCTTACTTGGTCAGCCACTGAGGGAGCTGATATGTATAAAATATATAAAAAAGCGACAAAAGAAGATGAATATGAACTCATAGAGACTATTGCAGAAACTCATTATGAAGTTGCTATAACAGGGGATGAAATCAAATATGACTACTTTGCAGTCCAGGCTATCTCTCAAGAAGATGATGATGCAGAACTCTATGAATGAGCTCTCTCAGATGCAACAAAAGTAAAAACAGGGCCAGAAATGCTCCTCCTTCTCCTGGCTTCACTCTTTATTGGATGATTTATATTGATTATTAAAAAACGAGCATAGTTATATAAAAAATCATTGTTTTTTAAAAAAAACAATGATTTTTTATATAATATATTTTTTATTTATACGTTACAAAAATCTTATGAAAAAATATGTATTATTGTGTCTATTTTTAGCTACTGCCATTAGTGCTACATATGCAGAACAGGAGAATAAAATACCAAGTGATTTTTATTCACATTGCTTTCAATATAATAACTATGAAATACCCAACATAGAGATTAATCCTCAAGAAGTATATAAAATGGCTATTTTTCCTTCTCAAGATTTAGTTATCACGCAAGCAGATCAACTCGTTCCATACAAAAAATATATTGAGAAACAGGATAATATAGTATATAGTAATTCACTGAATTATGATTTTGCAACACTCAATGATAATAATGATAAAACGTATGTAGAATATGACACACAAAATGCTGAGATTGTTCTAGACTTGAGTGAAACACTTATCGCTGGTAGTTTTGAATTTAAATTTAAATATAAGTATGTATCATGGATGCAAGCTGATTTTTTTGTATCAGAAAATGGTCGCTCATATTCAAAAATCGTATATAATGGTCCTGAATCCCTGGAAAAATATAATATAAAAAAATTAAAAATAGCCTTCTCGCATATTTCTGGAAACAGAGATATATTTCAAATCTCTGAGCTGAGCTTTAATAATAAATATGATGTATATCTCGTTGCTCCTCTTTCATCAGAACCTTTTGATATATACAGTATGTTTCACTGTAAAGAATGATCTGTTCCTTATAGTACATTAAAAACTCAATTTTCTATCAACAATAACACGAAAAATGTTACAGCAATAGGAACAGAAAATCCTGCTTATCACCCGCAATCATCAGTAGATAGTGATGGTGATGGAATACAAAATAGCCGCGATAACTGTCGTACTATCTATAACCCAATTCAAACAGACTCTAATGGGGATGGTATATGAGATTTTTGTAGTGATGATGATAGAGATACTATTATCTGACATAAAGATAACTGTATCCATATATCTAATAGAGATCAACGAGATATAAATCAAAATGGAGTCTGAGATGTCTGTGAATTTGATAAAGATAATGATGGAATCTATGACTCGCTCGATAATTGTATTACCACTCCAAATCCCAATCAAGAAGATGCTGATCAAGATAGAATTTGAGATATATGTGATAATTGTACACTCTATAACCCAGACCAAGCTGATATCAATAATAACAATAAATGAGATGTTTGCGATAAAAGAAATTTCTATCTCTCCAAAAATGATCAAGATAATGATGGAATAGAAAATAGTAAAGATAATTGTATTGATATAGCGAACTCTGACCAAGAAGATAGTGATAATGATGGAGTATGAAACCTATGTGATAATTGTAGTAATATTCAAAATACTGAGCAACTTGATCTCGGTCAAAATGGAATTTGAGACATGTGTGAAGATAGTGATAATGATGGTATAGAATGATTTCAAGATAACTGTATAAATACCCCCAATTCAGATCAGCAAGATAGTGATAATAATGGTATCTGAAATGTCTGCGAAGATAAAGATAAGGATAATATCATATTTGCTCTTGATAATTGTCCACATGTGTATAATCCAAATCAACAAGATATAGATAATGATACTATTTGAGATAGTTGTGATACAGAAGATAATAGGTATATAGAATCAAATAAAGGAGTACTCATTACTCTGATTATCATATTTATTCTGATATTCTTATGAGGAATATATATACTGCTCAAAAAACTACAGACTCAATAATATTTTTTAAATATCAACAATTATGTTTTCAATTCTTAATAAAATGGCTTGGTGTATATCTACTCTACTATGATGTACTATATTATTCCTATTCGATATTAGTATAGGCCTCGTATGGATCATATTTGCCATCATAAGTGCTATGATTTTTAAAAAAATACTTTTTTCAGAAAAATTTATTCAATCTCACTTATGATTCCCAGCTAAAAAAGAATCAAAAGCCCAAGAGTTTCAAGAACCTACGATACTGAAGGATGATGAATATCTCGAACCGATACATACAACTATTGAATCAGCAGTAGTCTTTGAAAACAGAACAGAAACATTCGAAGAATCTGAATTTGAACTCATGATAAAAAAATGGAATTCATGAATCAAGGTATTTTTTTCTGAGAACTTGCTAGCAAAGTTATGAGCTATACTTATATTTTTATGAGTCGTATTTTTTTTAACACTCGTATATCAACAAGTATGAGATGTTGCTAAAATGCTGATTGGTCTAATTTCTTGAATGATATTTTACTGAGTTGGAGTATGGTTACATACCAAAGGATATGCAAATGAATCTAAAATAATGCTCTGACTCGGAATACTCATAAATTACCTCGTAATCCTCTCAGGACGATATATTATAGGTACGGATGGAATACTCTCTGAAGGACTGACATTTATCTTTCTTATACTCAATACGGTTTTTGCTGTAGCAACATCTCTTGTATATACATCAAATATGTTACTGCTCTTTGGATTTATAGTAGCATATCTGAATCCTTTTCTTGTATGAGGGAGCTCAGAAACTCCGTATACACTCGTTGGATATACATTAATTGTATCCATGGGAGCACTCTTCATGGCTGCAAATAATAAAAATATTGCACTTTTTATTATATCTCTCATATTTGGAAATCTGCTTATTCTTATCGCTCCTGAATCAGCAGTAAACCAAGGTATTATTCAACTCATAGGATTTAATTTCCTCTATTTGATATCTCTTTGGGCTGCAACAAAGTTCTCTGATAATTATAAAACACTCCTTGAAATCGTATTTGGTGGATGATTTTTTATACTGGGAATGTTTATATTTTCAAATATTGCCTACTGTAATGAACTCTCCTATATGATAGCTGCAATAAGCAGTGGTTTTGTATTAATGCTAGGAGGATATATGATGAGTTTTCAAAAACCATATCTCTACTCTATAGCAACGGTTGGGTGAGTTCTGACACTCGGAAGTGTTATACTCATCTCTGGAGCTGATATGTTTAATGGTGCTGCATATCATAATGGTATGCTCATCATCTCTATTATATCCATAATAGTATTTGCTCTTACACATTCGATATTTCCATTCATAAACACCACCTTGATGCGTGAGAAAAAATATATGAGTAGTTTTCTCACTTCAAATATTACAGGAGTACTTTTTCTATGAGTCATGCTCTTTATATTTGGAGAGACATTCTTTCCATGATTAGCACTTGGAGTATCATTTCTCGCTCTAGCAATACTCTATTTTCTCTACTTATTTATATGTATTCATATACTTGGTATCAATAATATCAAACAGGACTCAAATTCACAAAGTATAGTATATACTATCATAGGAGTTATATTTTCTCTTGTAGCCATTGCTGTTGCATTTATATTTTCCAAATACCCAGAGATTATTGGGACTCTTTGGTTATTCGAATCTACACTGGCATTTTATTTCTTTTCTCGGTTTAGAAACTGGAAACTTTATATCGTAGGTATCGTGTTATTTGTGATTTGAATACTCAAATTTGCAGGACTAATAAACATTGTAGAAGAATGAAACTTTACTTTACTTATCAGCCTCAGTATTGTATTTATATCATTAGTACTCAATATCATATTTATTTCACCAAAACTCACAGAAAAAGCTGAATGATATGATATGACTCATAGTATCCTTCATCTATGTGCTATTTGATTCTTTACCACTCTGCTCATCATTATTATTCCATCTACTGGTTATGGATGGGGTGTATTATGAGTCAGTATATTCATATGTATATTAGCCTGAATATATGGTTACTACTGCTCTCGAGTACTTAAGCATATGTTTTTAGTTATCTTTTCTCTATTCGCGATATATCATATCATGATATTTGATACTATCACTTGGAGAATTGCACGTGATGAAGTTCAGTACTTACAAGTACTCCAATATATATCATCTCTTCTCATGGTTCTGAGTTACTGGTTATATAAAAAGTATAATACTCTTTCTCATCTCTCATCCATATTAGGAGCTATTCTATGAGGATACCTGTTTATAATAACCACTATGTATGTATTCTATATCTTTCAAAATTCATTTACCATTACCATCTACTGGGGACTTCTATCATTCTCATTCCTCATGTATGGTATATCAAAAAACATCATAAAAATACGAACGATTGGTCTCTATATTATTCTCCTCACTGCTGGAAAAGTATTTTTTTACGATATTTGGTACAATTTTGATGATGCTATTTCTCGTGTAGTAGCACTCATATTTGTCTGAATACTCATGATCATTATCTCAACACAATATACAAAAAAATATGGAAATAACCTCACTGGAGAATTTAGTATCAAAAATTTTATAGGGAAGTAAATTAAAACCCTCTCAATCACTCCCCTATAAATAAACCTCCATTCTTTTTGATAATATCGAGAAACAACTGTGAGAGCTCTGGAGAAATAGGTTTTGCTATTTCTTTGAGCCGATTAAAGCTCATAGAGAACTTATACTTCCCGAGAGTATAGAATGCATCGTGATCCATGACATGGGCATATTTTTTGAGTACTTTTGATAATAATCACATATCAAATCATTCATGTATGTCTGATATCAATGCTGACTCCAGTAAGGATAATTCGAGCGAAGATATTTTAAAACTGAGCCCATCTAATTCTTTTATTATGGTATGACGAGATAGATGAGAATAGAGATTGACCTGCTTGAGATCTATTTTCCCAGAGACAGTTTTAAATATCATTTCGTAGTTTCATATTTTTATCTTTTTATTCAGGTTCCTGTTTACAATATATATCTTTTCTGGAATAGAAAAATCCTTCATATGAATTTGAAGAGCCTTTTTCCCAGATATAAAGTACTGAGATCAAACATGATAGCTAATATACTTTTTTAAGAGTTGAATATAGTACTTCTCAAGGAGATCTACCGAGTTAAGTGTACTATCTGAGTCACCTGGAATAACATATACTCATGATTTTAGAGGAATGATAATTCATTCTATTTTCAGACGGTAAATATATTTATCTATACGACTTTGATAGCATGATTTTTTTTCGGGATCGATGAGTTCAAATATTTCTTCCTTGAGTAATACTTTTCATCATTTTTTCAACAATTTATTCACAATTTTGTCAAAACTTAACATGGTATTTATTACTTATAAATAAACAAAAATGTACTATAAAAATAGTACATTTTTTTCTATAAAAATCAAATATTTTTTTCTATAAAAAATATATTTTATTTTCTATCTCATTCTCATCTATTACTTAGAGTAACCTGTGGGAATGGGATTAAAATACCAGCTTGTTTGAACGCAAGATTGAGTGTCTCTGTTACATTTGATTTTACTTTAAAGTATTCATCTGTAGACATAATCCAGAAACGTACATCAATTTTTACTGATGAATCAGAAAGACTATTAATAAAAATATCTGCTTGTGGTGCTGGGAGGATATTTGGAAAATTTTCAAGCACCTTCATAATCACTTGTTTTGCTTTCACAATATCAGTACTATAATCCACTCCTATTTCTATCTCTACCCTTCGTTTATCATTTCATCTGTAGTTCATGACCGTCTCTTCTGAAAAAATCGTATTTGGCACATAAAAACGTACTCCATCAAACTGTTCAAGAATAGTAAAAAGTGCATTAATTTTTATGATACTTCATACCTTTCATGATACATTCACGATATCACCATTATGATAACATCATTGTGTTACCATCATAATACCAGAAACAAAATTTGTCAGAAAAGTCTTCAATGTAAATCAGAGTCCGAATCAGATCCCTCACATAAAGATTCCCATATCTACTCATAATATTCATAGGGTAATCGATCCACCTACCAATAAAATTCAAATATTCACTGTCCGAGTAATCACACCCACTAATTCTTCTCGACCATCACCATCACTTCACATAGTATTTTCTAAATACCCTCACATTCTATCTCGTACTACTTTAGATACGAGTATCGTGATAATAATAGCAAAAATAGCAAAAATAAAATTAATAAGAAGCTCTGTAGAGAAAAAATTGAGTATAATACTCGTATTTTCTTTTGAAGCATCGAGTTCATTCTGTCATAGAGCAAGCGCATCTCCCGTGATACAGAATAACATACATAGAAAAAATATTTTTTTCATATAAAAAAAGATATATAAATAACTACTATGAGTGTATCATATATCTTTTATGAGTGCAAAAATGAGCGTGTTTATTGAATAATCCTAAAATAATAATCATCTGGGATATATCGTCCTTTTACATGGGACATACATTTGGTGATATTTTTATGCCAACTCTCGGAACTGGATGCATATACAAAATCTCATGCTGGTTTTGATGCATCACATAATTTTGCCTCTGAATTTCCATAACAACTGAGTTTATCAATCGTATCATAATTTCCCAAAAATCTATTATTTAAAGTACGTACGATCCAATATACCCCACTTCGTGCATTTGGGTATGCTTTTACAGCACCTGAATCTGTATTTCATACATTTCATACATTAAATGGAGTTTTCAGATTTCGCCCCAGTCATGATTCTGCAAGTCACAGACACATCACAAAACTAGGATCTACATTTCCATCCAGTGATTCTTCTACCCACATACTCCAATTCCTAAATGCAGGAGCTGCATACTGAGTAATAAGAGACTTTTGTCTTTGCGTCTCTGTATCTCATTCAATATGAAATGTGTTTCACTGCCTTGGTCGTACTTGTTTGTATTCATATCATTTTCGTATTTTAAAATCATCATAAAATTTAAAATGATACTTTTGAGGAAGCGCTCAAAAAGAAACATATGATATATCCATATAGTTCATAGGATCGACATACTCTTGATGTTGAAATACTTCGAAGTGCAAGTGTGGTCCAGTACTCAGGTACCCAGCACCATTCGTTCACACCTCTCATCCACTCTTTGCTATAATCTGACCTTCTTCCACAAATTCCAACTCCTCCACCAATATTTCACTCAAGTGTCCATACACGGTAGTAAAACCATCTGCATGTTTAATAGCTAAAAATGAATAGTCTGGAGTCTCTGGTGGTTCAACATATGTCACATATCCATCTGCTGCAGCTCGAATAAAAGATCATTGAGGTGATTTAATATCTAATGCATCATGATCATCTCAAAATAACTCCCTATAACCGTCATCACGAAAATATGCACTGAGTCCATAGCTCGGTGGAATAGGCCAAGAAAATATATTTTTATCAAGCGCACTAAAGGATTCCAACTGGGATTCTGAATAAATAATTTTATTTAATGTCAGACATTGAGCAGATATATTTGCCTCTTCTACGCTAGATTTTGATACATCTATAAAACTACATCCATACTGATCTAAAAGTTTATTTTTAATACTATTAAACTTCAGTTGCTGTTTAAATGCCTTTACTTTGAGTTGTTTTTCTATGTTTACCTTATCTTGAATGTATTTTTTATAGAGTGCATCTTGTCCTTTAGACGCTGTTAAAATATTATTTTGGAATTCTTTTTTATCTTTGAGTGATTTTGATTCTATAATACTTAATTTTCTCATTTTTTTCAGATTATCCTCCTGCTTTTCGAGTGATATTCTTTTGATATATAAATCAGAAACAAACTGTCTGTGCTTCTCTATCAAGGTCTGTCATGTCACTTGAATAATTCATTTAAAATACAAATCATTAATAATTTCAGAAGCATCTCATCAGCTGAGTAAAATACTTTTAAATGTATCAATGTCTTCTTCATCAGAAAAATAATTGGATTTTTTATAAATATATACCATATATTTATAGAGTGTTTCCCTGTTAGTATCTATTTTATTTTTAAGAATTTGTATTGTATTTTTATTAGTTTGAATTTCATTCTTAATATTAATAATAGTGCTATTAATATTATTTACTCTATTTTTTGTCTTTTGAATTTCTGCTTCTATCTGTTCTATTTGTTGTTCGAGACTTAATATTTCAGTAAAAAGCTGTTGTTGCTTTTGCTTTGTAGTAGTAATCTGACTTCATACACTCTCTGCTATATTGTTATATACATCTAATTTTTGTGAGATTCAAAAAATAGACACATCCTCACTCTGAATATCTCTGTAATCACTTTCAAATAATAGATTTTTTTGCTGCGTTTTAAAATCACGTAATATTTTTCCCGTATCTGCAAATACTCCAAAAATACAAAAAATCCCCAGCAAAATAAATACCGAGAATTTTTTACAGAGTATCCATCATGTTTTTTTTATATACAATCGAAAAGTATCACAAAATAATAGTATTACACATATACCATAAATTATATAAATATATGGCATATATTCTAGTAGATCCGTTATTTTACTCTTGCATGTTTTTAAGAAATAATTCTAAACAAGTACACAGTACAATAATTCCAATAGCATTTATCCAAACATTCATTCAAAAATAATTTGATAACACGATTATAATACAACAAATTGAAAGAAAAAACCCCTGCCTAAAGCTGGAAATAACGTGATGTACTCAGACTGATCATCGATAATAAATTTTTTTTATAATATACAAGATGCAGGCAGCAGTACTAGAGCACCACAGCGTAAATACTCAAATCAAAAGCATAGTTCCTATTTTTGTATATTCATATGGATCTAAATAGCTGAGTAATAATACCAAAGTCATAGTGCTGAGTCCACAGATTCCTGCTATCAAACAAAGGATAAATCGTTTTTTCATAAGCAATTACTTTTTGAGAATATGTGTATACAGACTCAACATGAGCATTTCAAAAAGTCACATAATAACGAAGAAACTCACTATCTGAACAAAAAGAAGTATAAAGTAGAGTATATGAAAATAACGTTTCACTTCATCAGTTCACTGATCTCCATAATACACATTTAAAGCATGATAATAGTATCCAAGTTCTTGAGATCAAAGGACACTTTCTTTTTGTTCATCTGATAATCCACTATATACGATATAATTTTTCGAATCCTCGATACTATTTTTTAAATACTGAGTAACATAGCTGGTTGGAAGCGCAATAATAACCGTAAATAAAATCAATGAAATCAGAACAGTAAAAAGTTTTTTACATCATTTTGTACAAGCGTACGATTCTTTGATATATGACACGAGTGTATCTTTTTTGGTAATTTTCTTTTGATTTGCTATCAAAATTAAACCAAAGTAAAGACGATACAGAATATATCAGCTCATCAAAAATATAATGACAAATACTACAAATAAACTTATTTGTAAGGCTACTGATCATAGCACAATATTTACATCATTATTTAAAAAGAATAAGATTCCCCAAAGAAGTAATGCTAAAAAAAACAGAGGAATAAGGGCAAAAACAAGAGTAGTAAGACTATATTTTGCAACAAGAATCATTCTCTTAATATCAAAATAATAATTCTTTAAATATTTTAAATGCTTTCCTTTTATATAAGAAATATGAAGTCTATGAAGAAGTACCCGAGAATAAATAAAGAGAAATCATGTTAAAAGAAACGCAAATAATTCGATACCGTGTAAAAAATGTATCCAGTTTCCATAGAGTGCTAAAAAATTTGCCTCCCCAACATTTCCTCAGAAAAAATATCCTCATATATCAGATATAGTGACGTCAGACATCAATACCCATAATCACATCAAGATCAGTATAGGAAGACAAATCAATATAAATACTCAAATCATAGAACCAAAAATGATTCATTTTGAAACACACCAATGAAAAAAGTTTTTCAATATACTTTTAAATGATCCAATGATAACACCTCCTTTTGTAAAAAGACATAATAGAACGGTAATAACAAGACTTGCACCAAACATACCTGCTATGATAATAGAAGACATACTCTGTAAAAGTTAAAAAATACATATCCTCTACCATATACAGTTTTGTTTCATTTGCAAAATTTGATGAAAAAAGTATAAATATAGGGATAATTTTTGCGAAATTTTGAACACATTTATGAAAAAACATGAGGTTATTTTCTCGACTATCAGAGTACCGATCGATTTTTGTATCGTATTTGGTAGTTTTTTTATTGCAAAAATAATCAGATGAGAAACGGATGGTATACCATTTTTTAATTTTCCGACTCAAACTATCGACCATATAACACTCAGTATTTTTGCGCTTTTTTGAGCTGCATTACTTGTGGGCCTTTTTTCACTCCACGGCTTATATAACAAAAAACTCTCGAGTTCAAAAACAAAAGACTTTCTCGAAATTATTCAATACTCGGCTTATTGGTTAGTGTTTTTCTCATTTGCTGTATATGCATGAAATGGCATTATTTACGATACAGAACTTCCTCGTCTGATTATACTCTTTACGACTGTTTTATCTTTAGTAGCTATGATCATAGCTCGTATTATTCTCAATAAAATTCAAACCATTTTCATCAATAAATGAGTCATTAAAAAAAATAACATCTTACTCATAATAGGAAAAAATTCAGATGATATTACTGCTATTATTACAGATATACATCACGCAAACATATATACTATCATATGATATATTCACCATACACAACTAGATATTGATCTCCCTTATTTATGAGATAATAATGCCTTTGAATCACTCATAAAAAATGACCCTGGTTCGATAGATGAGCTGCTACATATAGAAAATGATGATTCTCAAAAACAACTCCAATACATATCTAAAATGTCTGGGATCGCGGGCATTCGATATAGATATATACCAAATGCTTTTGATCTATCACAAACAAAAACAGATTTTTCACTCATTCATTCCCTTCCGGCTGTTGAAATACTTCATGTAAGCCTCACTATGTGGTGAAGAGTATGGAAGCGAGTCTTTGATATACTGGCTTCTGGATTTGGGCTCATCATTATATTTCCGATACTGACTCTGATTGGTATCCTTATAAAACTTGAAGATTCAGGAGGACCCGTTATCTACAAAAATACTCGTGTTGGGCAAAATGGAAAACCATTTACTCTCTATAAATTAAGATATCTCAAATGGGAGCACTGTATTAAAGAATCATATGGCATCAACCCATCTGATGATCAAGCACTTCAGTACGAGACAGATCTTATAGAGCAACAAAGTTCCAGGTCATGACCACTCTATAAGATCATCAATGATCCCCGAAAAACAAAAATAGGAAGCTTTATAGAAAGATATTCTATAGATGAGCTCCCACAATTATGGAACGTATTTATAGGAAATATGAGTTTTGTCTGACCTCGACCACACCAACCAAGAGAGGTCAAAAAATATGATATCAAACATACGCGCGTTTTAACCATTAAACCATGAATTACTGGTATGGCACAAGTAAATGGAAGAGAAAAAAATAACTTTGAAGAAGAAATACAACTTGATATTTTTTATATAGAAAATTGGTCCTACACTCTTGACTTAAAGATCCTCTTTAAAACACTCGCTGTTATTTTAAAAAGATAACTCTCTCATCTTTATTTTCTGTTTTTTTGAGA
>CAZFWS010000007.1:0-15499 GCA_964522625.1 uncultured Candidatus Peribacteria bacterium
AGTTTTCAAAAAATAGGCAGTAAAAAACCCACGGTGTAAACCGTGGGTTTTTGTTTAAGTATTTTTGAGATTATTCGCATAGTTTATTGTAAGAATTCCACATATGGCTGATGAAATAGAGCCAATGGAAATACCTACAAATGCAACAATTGTATTGATGCCTTTGCTCATACCTGCAAAAAATAAAGACACGGTAAATCCAATGCCGCAAAGCATGGCTCCTCCGAGTAGTTCTAATTTACTATTTGCTGGTAAACCATACCATCTACTTGTTATCATAGCGATACCAAATATGCCAATTGTTTTTCCTAAAAATAACCCATTAGCAATTGCAAATGCTTTTTGATTAAATACAGATAAATTAATAGCATGAAATGGTATAAGGGTGTGAGCAACAATAAATGATGGTACTATTAGAGTAGTACATATCACCATAAGTCCAACTTCTTCTAGCCAATGATAGGCTGAAATTTTTGGATTTATAATAAGTTGTTGCCCTGCTTTTTCAGCTATTCCCAATCTTTCCGCGGCTTGTTTGTATGGAACTAAGCATGCCGCTACAACACCAGCTAGGCTAGTATGTATATTGAAATGATGGAATAAGTATATTAGCACACCTCCTACCAAGAACCAATAGATAGGATTTTTTATTTTATCGCATTGCTGCTCAAAAATTTTACTTAATATTACTATGAAGATAATACTCCCTAAAAAAATAAACTTTTCGAGCTCCCAAACTTCAAATTGCCATGCAATAATGCCGATACCTATCATATCATCTAGAATAGCAATAGCAAGTAATGTTTTACGGAGTTTTTCGCTCATGTTTGTTACACTTGATGCCAATACTACAAAAGCAATATCAGTAGCAACAGCAATAAACATACCATTTTCAGGAGTTAGTTTCTCAGGATAAAATATAGCGGTCACAACTATAGGAATACTTACTCCACCGATAGCCATGAGCATACATTGAATCAATGAATTTCCACTCAAATGCCCTCCTTTTGTTCTTACTTCTCTTAATGCTTCAAGAGTAACGCGAAAGAAAAAAAATGGAAAAAAATAGTGTACTATTGTCTCATTGATACCATGTTCATTTATCCAAGAGTGCCATGCGTTAAAGCATGAGAGTATTAGCCCTGTTATGATCGATATGATATATACGATAGCTGCATTTTTTTCTGCTTGAAGAAAAGCACAAAAAGTCAGCGATTTTCTTTGTAGGACCATGTGTCCCCCCTTATAGTTATAGTAGTCTCAAAAATTTTTAAAAGAACAAAAATAAACCTTTTTTGCATCAGATATCATAATATTATTTAATTATAAGTCAATATATCTTTCCCACTTTTATATGAATCCAAAACATTCTTCTATATAATGGGGGCATATATCCCAAACAATTATTCTTCTTAGTATGAAAGTCAATCAACTCACCCTGGCATTTAAAAACAAAATTATCCTGAAAGATATCAATATAGAAATCACTCCAGGAGAATTTGTATTTTTTATTGGGTACTCAGGATCAGGAAAAACAAGCCTGATTCGTTCGTTGATTGGTGATTTTCAACCACGATCCGGAAGTGTTGTTCTGGAGAATTGAGTAGATTTATATAAAAATATGAACGAAGAAACTCTGCTCGATTATCGCAGATCTATCGGAGTGATATTTCAGGACTATAAACTCCTCGAATCAAAAAAAGTCTATGAAAATGTAGCCTTTGCAATGGAAGTATGCTGATACTCAGATGAAGTGATCCGAAAACGAGTCCCAGAAGCACTGGAACAAGTGGGACTCCTCATTAAAAAAGACAAATTTATTTATGAGCTTTCAGGAGGAGAAAAACAACGAGTCGCGATTGCGCGAGCTATCGTAAATAATCCAAAAGTGATCATTGGTGATGAACCAACAGGGAACCTAGATCCAGAAACAGCGATGGAAATCATGAATATTTTTCAGGACCTCCATGCAGATGGAAAAACTATTATACTCGCAACACATGACCAACATATTGTGAACGGAATGAAACAACGAGTTATCACTTTTGATTCTCAAACTATTGTATCAGATGAAAAAAAATGAAACTACTCTTTATAGTTTCATTTTTTTATTAAAATTTATGAGCAACGGATAATATTCTTTTGGTCTTTCTCAGATACACTCGCATATTTTTATATGAATCAATCATATATATATCAGCTTCTGTATAGTTTGGAAAACGTTCTTTGAGTCGAAGAAAATAAAAGTATTGATTGCTATGGTATGCAAATTTTGTTTGACTGCTGGTCAGAGCATTGAGCTCGTTACTATCCAGAGTTTTATTTCGATATGCTTTTATAATAGACTGATTAATCTCATTATGAAAAATTTGAGTTTGTTTGAGAATTTCTTTTTGTCGAGGGTCAGAGAGATATATATCATGTATTTTAATCGATGCAATTTCTAGTTTTTCAGGACCCACATTGAGATCTAATAGATTTTCTAAAAATCCAGAACTATACTGGTTACGATAGTTATCTATAGCAAAAACATGAGAAATGCTTGAAAAAAGGATCGCGAGTCATATAATCAGTGCAGTTATTTTTTTCATTGTTTGTATACATGAGAAAATAAGATTATATAACTTATAACTATATATAAATAAATGTCAAATTTTTATGATACTCTTGGAGTCAATAAAACAGCCAGTAAGGATGAAATCAAAAAAGCCTACCGAAAGCAAGCGATGAAGTATCATCCAGATAAAAATAAATGAGATACAGATGCAGAAGATAAGTTTAAAGAAGTAAATGAAGCGTATCAGGTACTCAGTGATGAAGGGAAGCGAAAACAGTATGATACCTTTTGAAGTGCAGGAGCACGATGAAATCCGTTTGGATGAGCGGGATGATGAGGGAATCCGTTTGGTTGATGAGGAGGGTTTGAAGATATGTTTTCTGGTTTTGGTGGATGAAGTTCAACCAGTGGTTCACACATTGATTTAGAAGATTTATTCGGATGAATGGGAGGATGAGCGAGAT
The DNA here is from genome assembly GCA_964522625.1 of uncultured Candidatus Peribacteria bacterium. Lineage (GTDB taxonomy): Bacteria > Patescibacteriota > Gracilibacteria > BD1-5 > UBA6164 > JAKVBB01. The sequence goes on from CAZFWS010000007.1 coordinate 3,022, forward strand.
GACAGTCTCATCATCACCAAACACAACAAAAACCAGTGAGTTTAGATTTTGAAAAAACCTATGAAATCCCTATTTTTGATATGATTCTTGGGTGTAAGATAGAGGTTAGAGGAGTCTATGGACAAACAGCCAAACTGACGATTCCAGCAGGAACTCTCTCATGAGCTAAATTTAGAGTCAAAGAATATGGAAAATCTGAAGGAACTAAAAAATGAAATCTGATTGTAGTAGCCAAGGCAAAAATGCCAAAAAATATGTCAGACATCGATAAAAAAATGCTCGAAACGATTCGAGATAATGTTGGGTATTAGGCTTATAGAATAATCCCCCTAACCCCCTTTGTTAAAGGAGGAATATGTAACCCATCCCTCTCCACTTCGTTTCGAGGACTTCCATTAAAAAGGGAAGAAAATTAAAGAAAACCTACAAGTGTGTTAGCTCCTCCCCCTGACAAGGGGGAGGCTGGGAGGGGGTTCTAGACTACTTCACCAAAATTTTCAACTCTCTCATAATCTCTTCGCTTAATCCTGTGAGTAATAAGACTTTTTTAGGTTGGTTCTGATGTATGTATTTACATATTTTTTCTACAACAGGATTGCTATGTTCTTGCGAAAGTCATCAAAATATTTCTGTGAGCTTGAGTTGAGCGAGAATAATTTTTTCTTCTGTGATATCTGAAATTTGTAATAGCGTCTCAAATAAATCGTATATATGAAATATCTGTACTCCAGCAGGAGCGTGATGGACTACTTGGCTGATGAGCTGTAGATAGGCCAGTGTGATAGAAAAATTAGAAGTATCACTTCGAAATTCATGCAGAATGTGTATATTTCGAATACTATGAATATTTCGACCCTCACGAGCATTGATTTCACAATTGATCAGATATCCGATATCCAGATTTTTTTCTTGTTTGGAGAGCTTTTTACTACATTTAATGACTCAAAAATCATGAGAAAAAAGTGTATAGAGCATGTCGGTTGCTTTTATCTTTTCTATTTTGAGGACGATGCATTTACTTTTAAACAGAGACATTTTTAAAGATAAACGATAGAGTATAGACTGAGTGTAGTATATAAGAGGGAAAAAGCAAAAAATAATTTTGACTTTTAGACGCTATTTTATATACTGTTTCAGCTTCAAACAACTTACCACATATTGGGGTGTCGCCAAGTGGTAAGGCAACGGACTTTGACTCCGTCATTCGGGGGTTCGAATCCCTCCACCCCAACCATTTTACTCCTATGTTTTAGGGAATATAGAGTAAACAACACATAGAATAAACTTAAAATTTAAAATTATTATACGCATGTTAGCTGTAATCGAACTCGGTGGAAATCAATTTATTGTCCGAAAAGGTGATATTATTGAAACCAAAAAACAAGATGCAGAAGTAAATAGTAAAATTACTACTGAAGCTCTTTTATTATCAGATGAAGAAGGAAAAGAAACAAAAGTTGGTACTCCTCTCGTAGAAGGATCAAAAGTTGAATTAAAAGTACTAGAACAAGGGAAATGAGATAAAGTTCGAGTATTCAAAATGAAAGCAAAAAAACGATATATGAGAAATAAAGGGTTTCGACCAAGTATTACTCAACTCGAAGTCGTTTCTGTTGGATAATTTTCTTTTCAAATCTTATTTTTTAGATATACTCTCTATATCTAAAAAATAAGATTTTTTTTAACCTGTATTTAAGTCTAGAGAGATATAATACCAAGATGTTTTTCATTGTATCTCGTTTTATTTTTATAATATCTTCATTTGAATCAACGCGTTAACATTCAAGCCAGAATTCGTCGACATATACGGATACTGAGTGGATCTTTAGGATCAAGTAAAAAACGTTCACAAGTATTGACTCGAGCTCGAAATACTCCATATCAATTCTTTGTCTTTTGTTTAATTCTTTGCGTTCCTATATATCCTCGATTTGCTTCATCCATCTATGATACAACACAGTATGATTTTGATCGATGAAATGTTGATGAATCTACAATTATTGGGTCATATATTGGTTCTGATGATAGTAGTGAAAATGCTCCACTGTTAGAGTCTTCAAATTCGTTTTTATCAGTGAATACTATATTGAACGATAATCGTGATGTTTCTGGTACGAACGAGGTTATTAGCTATGAAGTGAAACCATGAGACTCAGTATCATCCATAGCCTATGATTTTAGTATATCTACCAGTTCTATCTACTGGGCCAATGATTTTTGAAAGAGTCATACTCTTCAGCCGGGTGATATGCTTCGTATTCCTCCAGTATCTGGAATTCTACATACGATTGTGTCATGAGATACGATTAGTGCTATCGCAAAAAAATATGATGAACCAGCCTCAAAAATTTTAGAGCAAAATAAACTGCTCCCAAGTGATGGTTTAATTGCTGGAAAAACTCTGGTGATACCGGGTGCTGTGAAGGTGGTATATAAACCAGTGGTAACAAAGACTCCAAAGAAAACTACATCCACAGCAAAGAAAGCTCCTTCCAATAATGCATCATGATGAGGATATAGTTTTGCTAAATACGCTGCGAGTCAGTATGTGAGCCCAGGAGGGCAGTTTCAATTGAATTGGAGAAAGCCTTATTCAGGAGTAGCAGGGAACTGTACTTGGTATGTAGCATCGTATAAAAATGTAAATTGGAGATGAAATGCAAATCAATGGATGAGAAATGCCAAAGCAAAATGACATGCAACCGGTTCTACACCAAAAATATGAGCTGTAGTTGCTTTTGAAGGTCGAGGGTATAATCCTCGTTATGGTCATGTGGGAATTGTTATGGATATCAAAGGATCAGATATCATTGTTTCTGATATGAACTATCGTCGTCCATACGAAGTCACCTATCGAAAAGTACCTATTTCAGATCGCTCGATCACAGGATATATTTATGTAGATTAAAAAAAACTGACCCGTAGCTCAGTTTTTTTTAATGCTTATGGTAATCTCGTTGCATTACTAATTTTGTAAATGACTTGGTTAATCGGATTGATAACATTATGGTATCCACGTCGAAATGCTACGACATCTTCTTTGATGAGTTCTAGAAATAAATGAATCGTAAAGTAGTTTTCATAATCTCAGTAACTAGAATATGCTAGATCAAAGAGGGTATAGGAACGATCGATCTCGTTATCAATTTGGGTGATAATTTGTGATTGGAGAATAGGAATTCGACTGATGGGTATTTCGTCTTCTGTTATTAATTCTCACAGATCATTGGCATATTCACGAAGGTATTCGAGGTAACTATGATGTGAACATAGTTCATAGGTCGTTTGTTTGAGTAGCTCAATTTTTTTATTAATGGATTCATCTGATGGTGAATTACAACCCAGTGAACTATATGACAATTGAATACGATTTATTTCGGATCTGATTTTATCCCCAATTCATGTTTTTGATATTCATTTGAGAAGTTTATCATCTATATTCTCTAGTGTATTTTTACGTAGTTCCAGTATACCACACTGGTAGATACCATCCATATTATCAACATGTAATTCAGTAGCTCTATCTAGTCGATCAAAGAGTGATATACTTCCTGAATTTGTTGGAATCTTTTCATTTGTTGTGGTTTTAAAAAATGAATATTCGGATTCATAGGGTTTACAAATATTTTCGACTCTATGATCATATCTTTCTGATGCTGTTTCTGCATATGCATTAATATGGGAATAATGCCATCCACATACCCCGATGCTAATCCACCATAAAAGGGAAGATATCGTAAAAAAATAAGAGGTTGATTTTTGCATCAGCTTGGGATATATGATATAATATTTATATATTTCTTGTACTTAGTATATACATATGACACCAAAATCAAATACAAAACCCAAAAAAACACAGGTCTTAAAGGATGATATTTTGGCGAATGAACAGAAAAAAAATTATTTTTCTGAACGTTTTGTATTGATCGAAAAACAAGTAAAACAAGCACTTAAAAAACAGGATGCAGATACAGCACTGACGAGTATGACAACAGGAGCGTTGGTCCTGGGCTGTTCAGATATTCATTATGATATGTATGAAAAACATATATCAGTACGATTTAGAATTGATGGTATATTGGTAGATATTTTTGACCTCACACCGAAAGAATATAAACTATTACTCGAACGACTTAAATACTCATCGAGTCTCAAATTAAATATCACTCATATTCCTCAAGATGGAAAATACTCTCTGACTATAGAGGATAAAAATATTGATGTGCGAGTTTCGACACTCCCTATTAAACATGGTGAAAACGTTGTATGTCGTGTACTCGATCATTCGAAAGTACTCATTGATTTTGAAAAACTCTGATTTTTTTGGACTTCAGAGAGAATGCTGAACCAGGCCATCAACAAAAAAAATGGAATGATACTGGTAACCGGACCAACCGGTTCTGGTAAGACGACTACGCTCTATACCGTACTATCAAAACTTAATACACGAGATAAAAAACTGATTACTTTAGAGGATCCTATTGAATACGAAATGGATGGATTGATTCAATCAGAAATCGATGAAAAAAAATGATATGATTTCCCGACTGGACTAAAAGCACTCCTTAGACAAGACCCTGATATTATGATGGTAGGGGAGATCCGTGATACAGAAACACTCGCAACAGCGACAACTGCATCACTTACTGGTCATTTAGTTCTCTCTACACTCCATACTAAATCAGCAGCAGAAACACTCGATAGACTTGTAAATATGGGGCTGAAACCTTATATCTTAGCCTCTGCACTAGATACCATTATAGCACAACGTCTCGTGAGACGTATTTGTCCACACTGTAAAGAAGAAAAAGAAAAAACACCAGCAGAAATCAGCCTCATAGAGACGATGACTGAAGAGATCTGAATGAGTAAAGTATTAGTAAAAAATATGAAACTGTATACATGAAAAGGATGTGAAAAATGTAATCATAGTGGATACCTTGGTCGGATTGGGCTATATGAAATTATTAGTTTTAATGAATCACTCAGAAATATTGTTCGAGAATGAGCTACAGCTAAAGAGATTTTGGCATCTGCACGATCCTCTGACATGATTACGATGCAAGAAGATGGTATTTTAAAAGCCATTAAATGATTTACCACTATCGAAGAGATTTTACGAGTGATGTAATATCTGGAATCACACTATATCAAATACTTTCATTTTGAGAGCTGGCTATATTTATACCCAGTATCTCATTTTTTTTGTTTAATAATACGGATCCAGATTCTCATGGAGTAAACGGAATGGTATGAGTGATAATATTATTATGTATATCTGTGATGACTCCGTGTTTTTTTCATTTTCATATACTGGTTACGTCATCTCAGAGGTGTATATCATGAGCTTGATGTATATCTATGGTATCATATATCGGTGTATCAAGTGCTAATATAGCAATATCATTTTGTTCATCCAAATAGACGCGTGTTGCAGAAAGTGTATTTCAGAGATGAGTAACATGGTATTTTTTTTGATGATGACCTATCACATGCCCTGCGGTGATAATGTGCTGATGAGATATCAAAAAACCATAACCAGAACCCGGTGGAGTTCTAGATAATACCCCTCCTGGGTTTATTGCATGAGACTGTATATTATCTGCTCATTGAATATGTACCAAAATAATATCAGAAGTATCGGAGGACTGATATTGAAAAAAACAAAATATCAGTATGATACTTATGATTATTCCACTGATAGCAGAGTATTGATGTATTTTTTGCATAAATATAGATAAAAAGCTCTGATTCTATCATATTCATAATACATATTTGTCCATGCTTTCTATTATTTTCAGTTGTGCTATATTTTTACTCACATTTATTGTCATCTTTTCTGAGAAAATTCATCGAGAAGTCATTGCTCTGTACGGAGCTATTATTATGGTGACGTTTTGACTACTATTTGATTTTTATCACTTTTCTGATCTGTTACAGGTTATTGATTTTAATACTCTCCTCCTTCTATTTGGTATGATGGTGATGGTGACGGTATTGGAACATACTGGATTTTTTCAGTATATTGCGCTGTGGTCTGCTAAAAAAACACATGGGGATCCATGGAGACTCACGGTATTTCTGGCAACTATTACCACCCTGCTCTCTATGGTACTGGATAATGTTACGACACTTCTGTTGATTGTTCCGGTAACACTTATTATTACTCGACTTTTTAAAATCTCTCCAGCTCCTATATTGATCGCAGAAGCAGTATTGTCAAACATTGGATGAGTGGCTACTCTGGTGTGAGACCCTCCAAATATTATTATTGGTTCTGCTGCAAATTTTAGTTTTAATGATTTTTTAACACACTCTTTTCCTGTAGTGATAGTTGCATGGTTTTTTGTACTGATGTATATTCGTTATGTATTTCGAAGTGAATTCGTATCTAAGAAAAAAAATGAAAAACTCGCACATAAAATAAAAACTCATAAAACAATTCCGCATAAAAAAACACTCATCAAGACATTGATGGTGTTATGATTGGTGGTGATATTTTTCTTTTTACATGGATTATTGCATATTCCTGCTTCGTTTGTTGCTATATTTGGAGCAGCACTATTACTCTTGGTAGTTTCTCCTCATAAAAATCCAAAATATATCTTACAAAAAATGGATACGGATATTTTGATATTTTTTGCCAGCTTGTTTGTATTAGTTGGAGGACTAGAGTATGCATGAGTACTGGATTATTTTGTTGGGTTGATGTTAGCGGGTGCCAGTCAAAATATTGTTTTGACTGCATTATTGGTATTATGGGGTTCTGCTATACTCTCTGCTATTTTAGATAATATTCCGATGACGGTTGCTATGATTCCGATTATTTGAGCATTACAGGCACAATGAATGGTATGAGTTGATTTATTATGGTGGGCACTTGTTTTTGGAGTTGGTTTTGGTGGAAATGCCACTCCTATCTGATCAACAGCATGAATGATCGTCATGAATAAGTCAGAATCTACTCGTGATCCTATTACAACAAAGTGATGGATGAAGGTTGGAGTTCCGGCAAGTATTATAGGGCTACTCTGTGCCTCATATGCGTTAGTGATTTGTGGTCATTATTTTTATTAGTTTTCTATTCATAGGTTAGATCTATACCGACATCGATGAGCCCACTATAATTTCAGGCTGCCTGCTGTGCTTCGATCAGTGCACCTATTTGTATTCGATACGAATAGGTGTTTTTTTGTCCATCTGTATTGAGACTACCAGATTGTGTGGCTATTGTTTGTACGGGAGCAAAATTCGTGATAGTAGAAGTATATGGAAACGAATCATACCCATATCCCTGCGTCCCATTAAAATTATCTATGGTATCTCCAGATACTGTGAGATCAGTGTTTTCTTTGAGTAATAGATCAAAGCCAGCTCATACAGTACGTACCGTGATCTCGAGTTCATTCGAAAATCAATTGAGTCCATTTTGTAGTCATCCGATATCAAGTGCTCCTGTTGAGAGTGTTAATTCAACATCATCAACATAAAATTCAATGACTTGACTCGTACTATTTCCAGCATAATCAGATATAGATAGTGTTGCTTGGTATCGTCCAAAATCTAGTCCTGTAACATCAAATGTTCCAGATGATGTAGAGATACTACTGGATGTGATAAAACTTCCTGATATATCTGGTCCCCAGTTTGATATACCTGAATTCCATTTTTGCAGTACACTACTTCCGGTACTATCATCGATACCAGATCCTCCGAGCTCATCGGTATAGTTGATGGCTAATGACATGTTTCAGATAGGGAATAGGCTGTTGTTATTTGGACTATATGAGCTAATGACAGGAGCTGTATCATCTCTCCATTTAGAAACATAGTATGCCTGCAGATTAGTAACTTGAAGTGCTGAGAGTGCGCTATTCCAAGAATTTATTTCTCATAGTGTTCCTTGAAAATAGTTTCCTTGGTAGGTATTGAGAGTGGTTTCGTTTTCTAAATCGAGTGTATCATTTTGAGTAGCCCCGATACCAATCGTTCCTCCGGTTGAATATATACTACAACCAAATGGTGTATCTATCTGACAAATACCATGAATCGTTTGTGTGCTGGCACCTGTCAGGGTGGTGACGAGAGTTCCATCAAGATATCCAGACACTTCGCTATTATCATGTACTAAGGTGATAAAATAATCTGTGTCTGCAGTTATGACACCATAATCAATAATTTTTCTCTGATCCCCCGGACTCCAGTCTACCGTATTCCATACACCACCATAGAGATGTCCGTTGGATATTTGAAATCCATATCATTTTTCATGATGTCATTGTTCGTAGATGGTTTGTAGTGTGGTAATATCTGTTCCAGTTTCTAGAACGATTCAAAATGATTTTTCACTATAGGTCTCAGAGAGATTGATATTTGTATGATCGTGTACTTCAAGCATATCATTGACTCCATCAAATGTGACTCATGGATATCTGTTTGAAATACTTCCGGTATTATATACTGGCTGACGAGATATATCCGCCTGACTTCCGGTATAACTACTGATAACTTCTTGCCAATCGCTCACAGAATCAGCATTACTTGGTTCTCCTGTGATATTACTTCCATCACCATTCATATCCTGAGCATCATAGTTCAATATCTCTCCTCCAAAGCTAGAATAAGCCGTTGGTACATGATATGTCCCACCTGAAAAACCTGTGACAAACAGGTGTATAGCGATCAGGAAATAGGAAATATATTTTTTCATGGCTTATTTTGTATTTATTTCCTTATATTATATCATAAATAAGCCAAGAAAGAGGGATTTTTTAGTTGACAAAAAAGATATATTTATCTTAAAAATATATCTTTTTTGTGTGATTTTTTATGACAGGTTTGTTATGAGTTCACTGACATTTTTTATTTTTACGATTTCTATACTAAATTTTCCAGATATTTTGGTATCGGGAACCACGATTTTTTTGAATCACATTTTTTGTGCTTCAGCAATTCGTTTGTCCATGTGAATTACTTTTTTGAGCTTTCCTGTAAGAGATATTTCTCCGATAAAAATAGTATCTCGAGGGAGAATCGTGTTGTTTTTTGAACTGATAATGCTGGCTGCTAGAGACAGATCTATTCCTGGTTCTTCGATTTTGAGTCATCGGGATATGTTACTATACACATCATAACTGTCGAGTTTTACGGGAGTATATTTCCCTAAAACGGCAATAATAAGATCGAGTTTTGAACTGTTAATTCCTCGTGCTGATCTTTTTGGGTAGCCAAATTTAGTATAGGTGGTCAGACTTTCGGTTTCGACTACCAGTGCGCGGGTTCATTCTATGGTGATAGAGAGCGATGATCCAGCTGATGGATCGTTTCACTGGATAAATTCTAATCATGGATTCTTCATATCACTGAGTCCATTTTCATTCATAGAAAATAAGGCAATTTCAGAAGTAGGTCAGAATCTATTTTTGAGTCCTCGAAGGATTCGGAGGTTATCAAATTTGTCTCCTTCAAAATAGAGAACCGTATCTACCATATGTTCCAGTGTTTTTGGTCCTGCTAAATTCCCATCCTTGGTAATGTGTCCAATAATATACACACAAGTATTGGTTGTTTTTGCGTATGCAACCAGGAGTTCAGTGATATATCGCACTTGGGAAATGCTTCCACTCGTTCCAGATATTTGACTGGAATACATAACACTAATCGAATCGATAATGAGTACTTTTGAGCTATTTTTTTTGAGTGTTTCGAGTATGTTTTCTATACAACTTTCATTGAGTATAGAAAGTTTATTATTAGTAATATTCAGTCGTTTGGCTCGGTCAGACAGTTGATATTCAGTTTCTTCTCCTGATATATAGATCATATCTTCATCAACCCAGTTTGCCAGCTGAAGAGTAAGGGTAGATTTACCAATTCCAGGTTCTCCATATAGCAGTATCACACTTCCAGGGACCATCCCTCCTCATAGTACATTATTGAGTTCACTTGATTTTGACACGATACGTGATTCACTCAGTGTTACATCAGATATTTTCTGTAGTTCTTGAACCGATCCAGAGGATCCCTTGGTGCTTATTTTTGCTTCATGAAACTCTTTTAGAGTATTCCATGATTTACACGACTCACACTGTCCCTGCCACTTCACAGATTCATATCCACACTCACTACATACGTACATAGCTGACAAAAATTAAGTATTATTTTATAAGAGTATATATTTTGTGTATAAAAATGCAAGAGAAATATTTGATTTTTGTATGAAAAGATATATAAACATAGAGTCAAATACTATTTTTCTAACACATTATTAAATAGGGGGGTATTAAAATGTATTATGTTGACATAAATGGTGGTAGTACTAAATATAATTTTTGGGAAATGCTTTTTTCAGCAATGTCTGACAATTCAATATTATTGCTACCAACAAATATTCCACCAGTTTATCATGAAAAAATATCTACTCATGATATATCACAAATAGCATTTTTTGTATTACATTCTTTTGCTGGCAAAGCCGTATTAAAGGGAAAAAAATTAGAATCTGTTTGTAATGTAGTATATAGTGTAGAAAACAGAGGGAAACAAAAGGGGTTACAACTTGCTGTTGAGTTAAATAAGATAGCAAATATTCCTGGACCATCTGCTAATATCGATACTACTAGTAATTTCATTTATATTCTTACTCAAGCCATCGAAATTGTATATGATTTGTTATATTACAATTCACTTTATGTTATGAATGAACATTCTGAATATCTTTCTGCCCTTGTACTAGTTAAAAAAATGGGATTTCCTGTTAAGTGTATAAAAGTAGAAAAAATGAACTTTGATCAATTGGATGTCCATGTAATTTCTTTTATTCTAGGTATAGAAAAAGCTCGTGAATTTCATATGTATGGAAAAAATTGTTTTTCTCCGAAGGACCTTGAAATTCTGAAGAATTATTTTTTGACAGATGAGAGTGTTGACCTAGAAGTAGTGTAAGGAGTGAACTACATACATAAAAGCGCTGATGCAAATCAGTGCTTTTTTCATGAGAAATTTTAGCAAAGTTGTATTTTATAAAATATTTCATATACTGCGTCCATTAAAAATATTTATCAATATATATAGCATATGAAAGCAGAAATTATTACGGGGAAACTTCAATGTACTGAGAAATTTGGATTCTTGATTCCAGATGATCGAGACTATTATGGAGGAGATTTTTATGTCCATAAAACTGATTATAACGGTGCAGAAAATGGTGATATCGTTGAGGGCACAGAAATCATGAATCCAAAAGGAAAAAAACCAGAAGCGAAGATCACTCGGATTATCAAATGAATACATGCTGAAAAAAAAGCACCTGCAAAAGAGGTGGTTGAATGAGTCTACTCAGCTGGAGCCGGGGATTTTGGTTTTGTAGATATCCCAGGACAAGAGAAAGGATTCTTTTGCTACGGAAATAAGAAGTCAGGAGCCAAGGATGGAGACAGAGTTCGAGCAAATATAGTAGATTACAGAGGGAAAAAAGAAGCAATCGTAGTTGAAATACTGGATAACGATGAAGCACTCATAGAATGAACCTATAAAGACAACGATCGTTTTGGTTTTGTACTCCCAGATGATGGAAGTGATGATATATTTATCGCAGGACATCGAAAACTTTGAGCTCGTGATGGAGAAAAGGTGAAAGTGGTGATAGTAGAGTCGCAGGGGAAGAATAGAGAGGGGATTATACGTGAAGTACACCCAAAAAAATAGTTCCCAAATTGGGAACTATTTTTTTAATGATTTGAGGAATGCATAGAGTAAACGTGTATATTTTGAGGTAAAAATTATTTTAAGCTTTGTTTGACCTTCGATATCTTTCATGTTACAGATATTTGCAAATATATCATGTAGTTCTTCAAATAAAATATCACATGGTTCTAGTGCATCATTTTGCAAGAAATCTATAGCTTTTTCTGTTCATGTTTTTGTATAATCTGTTTTAATCTTTTGATTATAACTTGTTTTGTTGATAAGTACATTTTCTAATTTATCAAAAATAGCATATATTTTGTCATTTATGCGTGCATAATTTTTTGTATGAGTTAATTGTTCTTCATCGCTTGCTGTTTTGATATTTGTGGGATGAATAATCTGCTGTGCTATTTCTGACTCAAATGTAAGTATCTTTCCATTAAGGGATACACCTATTTGATTTGGTTTGCTCATAACGATACGACATGGATATGTTTTATTCTCTCATTGAATATATATTATATAATTCTCACCACAAGGGAGGTCAGGGTGTTCTTGGGTATGATATAAAACTTGGTCGACCTTGTCTTTTTCTTCTTTTAGAGTAAGTGTAGGTGATGTCTTAGGTAAATTTTGAGAATCTATTACGAGTGGATTTTCTCAAATATTTGTAATCATAATTATGTATATCTTAAAATATATATAAATATTATAGTATAATACACAAAAAAAGTCAAAAAATACTCGGGAGGTGTTTTGTTACTCACGAGTATAGAGATTTTCTAAGTGG